>JAJQEU010000047.1:67278-69004 GCA_021201535.1 Clostridiales bacterium
TTCTTCCGGCAGTACAGATTATAGTTCTGTTTTGGGCAGCATTTATGAGATGCTATCTGCTGTTGAACTTGTCGCAGAAGATATTTTTGACCGTCTGACGTACGTGGAAACTTACCTGGCCTTAATCAATGATACTGTGGATATCCTCGCACCGATATATGATTATATGGTTGATTTTTATGAAATCCTGCCGAACATTAATAACTATGTTGTTGAACTGTATAATGAAGTGTGTGCGCTCCCGGAAGCAATCGCGGATCTGTTTGCTGAGTATTTTATGGATACGTATTATGTTTCGCAGACTGTTTTTGAAATTATCCGCGGCGATCTGGATATGATTTATGAACTTCTTAAAGGTGATATATTTAATATGCTGGCTTTTATAGAAAATGATCTTGCGCAAATTGGGGCCGGTGACGTGGAGGTTGATCTTTCCGGTGTTAATGGCCATCTGTCCGCGATTGAGGTTCTGTTGACCGGGATAGCTGCTATTTTGGCTGTTGATACACTGACTGACCTTGCTGATTTTGCGGATGATCAGTTAGATGAATATCTGGATGATATCACGGATTCCCTTTCAGAAGTTGGCGATGCCATGACAGATGTATTCCCATTTTGTATCCCGTGGGATATGCTTACTATTTTTGCGTTGTTTGCGGCGGCTCCGGAGGCTCCTGTTTTTGAAATTCCGTTTGAATTTGACCGTCTGGGCATTAGCTATACCATGAAGGTAGACTTTTCTGAGTATGAGCAGGCCGCGTTGATCTGCCGCACGATATTAACCTGTATATTTGTGGTCGGCCTTGGTTATCTGACGATCCGGATCACAAATGGCGGCGGGGGAGGAGGTGAGGAAGATTGATTTCTCTTTTATGCCGATTGTTAACGAACCTGATCGGACGGCTCCCGGCAAGCCCGCTGAACGGCGTTGTGACTGCGCTTGACGGCCTTGATAGCATGATGGGCTGGCTCAACTGGGTGGTACCATTCAAGGCCTGCTTTGCGATCATGTCGGCGTGGTGTGCGTGTCTGGCTGTCTGGTATGTTTATAAGCATCTGAAAAGTATCATTATGAAGCTGATCTGACACTCGGCTTGTGGTTACTGTGGCGGGGGACTGTACCCTCGGCGCGTGTCAAGGAACGCGCAGCGTCCGCCGCAGGCGGCTTGTCCTTGACACGCTCTCAGTCTCCGGACACTGTTGTTATGGTGGAACAGACCGTAGGGATGTTCCTCTTCGTTACTGCGTGAACTGTAGATTTGCTGTATAAGCGGGCTATTTTCGTTTCTGAGCGGTTTTTACTGGTTTGCGGTGTTGGAGTGCGGGAATGGGTAAATAAGTCGCAGGAAGTCTTATTTGTATACGGCTTTCGGCTGTATTGTACTCCTTTCTGTTGCTTCCGGCTTGTGTGTCCAACCTTTGATATCTTCCGCCCGTGTGGTAACTGGGAGCGCCTGGAAGAGTGGGCATAGCTTGCTGTTATCTGCTCCAGATGGCGCTTGTAGGGGATTTACCTGAATTAAGCATATGTAACTAATCATGTACGTTAAAAACTTCATTTATAGGGCGCCAGTTGGGGTCATGGAAGGGTTCTATCTGAACTCCGTGCGGTCTGCGTCGGTCAGCGCCCCGGCGCTGTCCGGTGCAGGTCGTGCGGGGTGGCCTTGGCTGTTGGAAACCTTGTGCTAAGACGGAAACAGATAACATTTACCTTCGCCCGCGGCGT
>JAJQEU010000047.1:69104-90797 GCA_021201535.1 Clostridiales bacterium
TTGGAAACCTTGTGCTAAGACGGAAACAGATAACATTTACCTTCGCCCGCGGCGTTGTAATTACTGTCTTTTGTGCCATGCCGGGCGCGTCCTGCTTGTAACATTTTTGTAACATTTGCACGTGTATTCGTTTATTAGTTTAGTTATAAAATCCGGATTTAATATAATTACCCTAATAAACATTTAAAGAAATTTAAAGAAAAAAAAACAGAGGTACAGAGATGATTTATTTTTATAGTGGTACTCCCGGTTCCGGGAAGTCCTTACATGTAGCGCAGGATATTTATAACTATCTTCGGCGCGGAAAGAAGGTAATAGCGAACTTTGATATTAATACTGGTGCTGTGCCCGGTTATAAGGGCGGCTTTTATCATTTTGAAAATTATGAACTGTCTCCGGAGATTTTGTACAAGTACGCTATGAGCGAACACGAATTAAATTCAAAAGGCCAGATGATCGAAAAGCAGACGCTTCTTGTCATAGATGAATGTCAGCTGATCTTTAACCCGCGCTCATGGAATGACAAAATGCGTATGGAATGGTGCAGTTTCTTCACTCAGCATCGGAAGTATGGCTATACGGTCATACTTATCAGTCAATTCGATCGTTTGGTTGACCGTCAAATTCGCTCCCTGATCGAGTATGAATATAAGCACAGGAAGATCAATAACTTCAAGGCATTCGGCGCGATCTTGGGCGCGCTCTCAGGCGGCTCCCTGTTCTGCTGTGTGATCTACTGGTACGGTGTCAAAGAAAAGGTTGGTACGCAGTTCTTCCGGGGGCGGCGGAAATTCTATAACCTTTATAACTCCTACAAACTGTTCGATGGTAGCCGTACCGGGAAGGCAGGGGTATCCGCGCCGCGCGCGGGGGGTTCCCTGCGTTCCGGGTCGGCTTCCTCCGGACAGGATGCGGGCGGTAAAGGTGCGTAGGATTTCAGTTACCTGAAAGTTATCTCTACTATATACTACTTGACATTAGCAACATAACTCCGTATTTTCTGGAGAAATACGAATGTTATGTATCCTCTAAACTTTAGAAAGAAAGAGACAGAAAAAAGATGGCTTCTTATAATCTCAAGGTCATAGAGTATAAGGAGTTTGTACAGTATCGGTTTTACAGCCGGGTAATAACAAGGAATGATGAAGATGAAATCATGGATATCAATAATAGTGGCGCAGGGGAAAGTAAGACACAAATTGATTTAGATGAGGATATGGTAGTTCCGTTTGATGGAATGCCACTCGATCAATGTATGGACATGGATTTACTCCCATCTGTGGAAGAATTGGAAAAAAGGAAAGCAAGGAGTATGGAAGTATCAGCAAACAGAACTGTACAGACGATTTACAGTTATGCGCAGTCCAATAAATGGGATTGGTTTGTTACTTTAACATTTCGGCGCGATCTTAAGTTTGATGTGACAGACTATGACAGTGTTGTAAAAAAGCTGACTACATGGCTTTATAATCAGCGGCGGAAGTGTCCTGATCTGAAATATCTGTTTGTTCCGGAAATGCATCAGGATGGTGCCTGGCATTTTCACGGCCTGCTGGCAAGCGCTGACGCTCTCACTTTTTCAGACAGTGGGAGAGTGGCAATAGGTGAAAAAGCCTATATCCGGACAGATGAAAATAAAGATCATGAAACAATTTATAACATGGATAACTGGCGCTATGGCTTCTCTACGGCAACAAAGATCGGTTCGAGTAGTAAAGCATCCAGTTATATCTGTAAATACATCACAAAAGACGTGATACGGCATTCTGGCCGCCGCAGGCGGTTTTACCCGTCAAATAATCTGGAAAAACCTGTTGTCACGGAACATTTATTTCATGGTGATGATCTGGAAGAATTACTTGAATCTATGGCCGATGATATCAATTACATTAAAACACAGTCCATAGATGACGCGCAGCTTACGGTAAAGTACGTTCAGGTAATGAAAGGTGAAACGGTTGAATGATGGATTGTAAAAATTGTGTTGTAAGGAATTATGGTTTTTGCAGGATTCCGGAAACATCCCGGGGAATATCCTGCCCGTTCCGTCACGAGTTGAAAGGAAAACAGGAAATGACAGAAAAAGAAAAGCAGGTTGTCCGCGACATACTGGCGGATGAGGATTTAAAAAAGCAATTATATGAAATGCTGTCCGTGATCGGTCAGATGAAAGGAGTTGAAAATCATGAAACAGGAAAAGCAGAATGAAATTAACTGTTATGAATGCCATTTTCGCAGTTACTGCGGGAAAGCAAAGCAGGAACAGGCGATAAAAGAAAATGCCTGTCCGGATTACCGGTATTATAAATATGACAGGGGCGGTTTTTCGTCCTGGGGGAATTATTTTTCTTCTCCGGGTTATTAATCTGTGCCGGTCCGGAAATCCGGTTTTGTGGATTTTGCACAATTCTCGAGAAGTGACCGGAGCAGATCAGAGTTTAAATCAGCTTTCTAATTGTACAGATTAACATATTCCGTTTACGGATAACCGATTTTCTTGACGCAATCCGGAAAATCTGGTATATTTACGATGAGCTAGGGAACTATTCGTTAAAGCTGCCTTTTGCGAATAGTTTTATGCCATCTGCCCGACATCCGGATCTGACGCTCATTAAGAAACGTTCTTCTGACGCTTATCATCCACTTATCATCAAAGTTCGTTCGAATCCAATACAATGGTGAACGGACCGTCGTTCAGCAGTTCCACCTTCATATCGGCACCAAAACTGCCGCTCTCTACAACGGAAACCTGCTTTTTACACGCCTCGATCATATAATCATACAATTCCTCTGCCAACCGCGGATCTCCGGAATGAATAAACGACGGACGGTTGCCTTTTTTACAATCGGCATACAGCGTAAACTGCGAAACAAGTAAAAGCTCACCGCCGACTTCCTTCAGTGCCAGATTCGTCTTGCCATTTTCATCCTCAAAAATACGCAGACCGATCATTTTTCTGACCATTTTATCAGCAATCGCCGTATCATCCGAATCGGAAACGCCGATCAGAACCAGAAATCCCTTTTGAATCTGTCCGATTACAGCGCCGTCCACTGTCACTGATGCATGTTTTACTCTTTGAATGACGAATCTCATTATGACTCCTTTACTGTACGTTCTCTGTCATCCTTAAAAGCGATTCGAATTTCCTCTGCGGTCACATCCCAGAAGCTGTAAAACCGCCAGATAATTCATCGCTTACTTACTACATCCACAATCACCAATTCCGGCTCGTTGCAAATTCTCGGTATTTTAGCTGTATTTGCAAGTCCGCGACTGATGACCAGACGTTCCTCATGGATTCCGCTGGTCAGCTTTGGAAACCATCCCTGCCCTGGAGCAAAGATACCCTGTCCAAAAAAACGCCACTGCCCTCCGTGAGCATGGCCGGAAAGAACGATATCTATGGATGTGGATTTTAAATATTTCGGATAATACTCCGGCTGATGACAAAGCAGGATTTTAAATCCATCCAATCGATCAAATTTATTCAGCCATTGCAGATTCGGTTCACGATCTTTCAGGTTGCTGTCATCACCTATCTTATCTATTGGTACATGGACGGTCGGCGAGGACAGCCCACCAATATTAATCCCATTCCACATCACCGAGGAATCATCCAAAAGGACAGCGCCGGTTTCTACTATTGGTTTCATATCTGCAAAGCTTCCATCATACATCGTGAAAGTCTCGTGATTACCAAACGAGTAGAACGTCGGTGCAACAGTAACCGCCGCCGTAAGGAAACCCAATGCGTTCTCCTGCTCCGATGGTTCAGTTATAATGTGATATCTTCCCCACATCAAATCTCCCGCGACGGCAATCATATCTGGTTTTGCATCCCTTATTGCAGAAATTGCAGCTTCATATGGCCTGTCATGTAAATCAGTCACAAGCGCAATGCGCAGACGATTCCACTCTGTATGCGCTTCTATATTTTGGGGTAACATATATTTCGTTACTTCCACTCAATAGCCTCCGCTCTATTTTGCTGGGATTTATGTTACCATAAAACCATGCCTTTTAAAAGCCCCTTTAAAAGAGAATTCAAAAAAATTTTTCGTGTTCTTCATGAATCTTTTTCATCTTTACATCAAAAAAAGACACCCAGCCCAACTGTTTTGTTGAGCCAGATGTCCCTTTTCTTCATTTCCTGCTTCGCTCATCGCTCCGGTTTATGATATGCTGCGGTACCGGCTTGCCGTCCCGTATGGTCATCTCCGCCTGCTTGATAAATTTGCGCATCAATACTGAATTTCAAGTTCAATTTTAGACTCAAACTTCCCTCTGCCTTTTTTCGCTCCTGCGGATCCACAGATACGCGAAAATACAGATAATCACAGACAGCAGCGACCCGGTCGCAGTGGCGAGTCCCATGGGGAGCAGCGTGTCCGCGAACATTTTGGACGCGAGATATACGAGCGGAATCCGGGCGCATATTATGGCGAGAAAGTTATGAAGGAATGATATGCCTGATTTCCCGCAGCCGCAGAAATAACCGCTGAAGCTGAAATGGATACCGGCAAAGATACAGTCGAACACATAGCCCCGCAGATACTGGCTGCCGAGCCGCACGACCTCTTCCCCGTCCGAGGTAAATAATCCGACGAAGGTCTCCGCCGAGATCTGCATGACGATACACACGAGGATTCCCCATCCGACCGCGATCATAATGGCATAGTGCAGCGTCTGATGCGCACGGTCATAGCGGTTGGCTCCGATATTCTGCGCAGAGAGCGCAGATACCGTGGAGAGCATGGAGGACGGCACGAGGAAGAGGATACAGATCAGCTTTTCCACGATCCCGACCGCCGCTGCATCGTTCAAACCTCTCTGGTTCGCGATGACAGTGATGACAAGGAACGCGACCTGAATCAGACCGTCCTGTACGGCTACCGGGACGCCGACCTTCAGCAGACCGGAAAGCGTCGATTTGCGGAGTTTAAAGTCTTCACGTTTCAGGGAAATGCCGGTTTTTCTCATCCGGATCACGATCAGTGCCACCACGACGCTGCAGGTCTGTGAGAGCGTGGTTCCCAGAGCCGCGCCCACCGGTCCGAGCCCCATGCCGCCGATGAACAGGTAGTCCAGCGCGATGTTGAGGACACAGGCAACCGCGACGAAATACATCGGGCTTCTGGAATCGCCCAGCCCGCGGAAGATGGAACTGATGATGTTGTAAGCCGTGATAAACGGAATGCCGATAAAGCAGACCGTGAGATACGAGATCGTTCCCTGCACGGCTTCCTCCGGGACGGACATGACCGATACGATGGGCCGAACCAGGAGAAGCAGGCACACGGCCAGCACGACCGCGATGATCATAAAAAGGATGATGGTATTCCCGATAGCGCGGGACGCCTCAGCCTTTTTTTTCGCACCGACCGCCTGTCCGATCATCACCGTCGTCCCCATGGCGAGGCCGACGATCATCACCGTGATCATGTGCATCACCTGACTGCCGACGGAGACCGCCGTCGTGCTCTCCACGCCGTTGAATTGTCCTATGATAAACAGATCCGCCATGCCATAGAGAGTCTGCAGAAAATATGACAGCAAATATGGCAGGGAGAAATATATAACGGTTTTTAAAACACTGCCCGTGGTCAGATTCTTTTCCATGAAAATTACCTTTATTTATTGGTTCAAGTGTCAAAAGTCTTCTCCCATGACATGCTCGCATGTCAGTGGGAGGAAGACTTTATGACAAAACATCATCAGATGATATAAAACCATGTATCATCCGTGAGATCATTCTCGCTGGTCTTCGAGCTCCCGGAAAACTGCAGCTCCTGCTGTCGGATGCTGACCCGGGTGCCCGCAGGAATGGATTTCGTGATGAAGGCGTTGCTGCCGATGACGGAGTCATGCCCGATCACAGTATCGCCGCCGAGGATGGACGCCCCGGCATAGATGGTCACATTGTCCTCGATCGTCGGATGCCGTTTCACGTCACGCAGCTTCTGCCCGCCCCGGGTGGAAAGCGCGCCGAGCGTCACACCCTGGTATATCTTGACATTATCTCCGATCACGGTCGTCTCTCCGACGACGATGCCGGTTCCGTGGTCAATGAAAAAGTGATGCCCGATCGTGGCGCCCGGATGGATATCAATACCGGTCAGACTGTGGGCATGCTCTGTCATGATGCGCGGGATCAACGGCACCTTCAGAAGAAACAGCTCGTGAGCCAGTCGGTTGACCGTGATCGTGTACAGCCCCGGATAGGATAAAATGACCTCGTCATAGTTCTTTGCGGCCGGGTCTCCCTCCAGCGCCGCCTCCAGATCCTCCTCCAGATACGCGCGGATCTTCGGAATACGATTCAGAAATTCCACCGTGATCCGGTATGCCTCATGCTCGATTTTTTCTTTACACACATTTTCAAATCCGGGCGAAAATTTCCCGACCTTGACGATCTGCGCATGCAGACGATACATCACATCCTCGATCAGCGTCGCCAGATGGTTACCGGCGTTGTAGCTTTTATAGGTTCGGTCGCGGAAATAACCCGGATAGACGATTTTCATCAGCTTGTTAATGATATCGATGATCACTTCTTTGCTCGGCATATCAAAAAAATCATCTTTTTTGTCTATGTGCCGCCCAAGCTGATAATCCTCCAGAATGGCACGAACGATATTATCTGCGTCCTGAATCGGACCGTTCTGATATTTATTTGTACTCATGATCTTGCCTTTCTTTTATACCTGCTGCCGTTTTTGCAAATTTTCTGCTTTTACAGGTGCACGTTTGCAGATTCATATATTTAACCGATATCTGTTCTTTCTGTTTTGCAGCCGCTCCGATTCAAACCCGATATGAATCAGGTTCATTATTCTGAATATCTATATCTCCTATGATTTGCAGTCGCCGCGGTCGGAAACCAGCTGATAACCCACCGTATTCATCCGGTGAGCCAGGCAGCCGCGGCACTCCGCGGCCTCCTCCCCGGTACAGATCTTATTGTCGTACAGTTCGTACTGTTTCCGGTTTTTCACCGGGGACAGATTCGGCATAACGACGTTCGCTCCGGCAAGCATTCCTTTTTCCCTGCCGAGCGGATCCATCGTGCCGAGCGCCGTGGTCGCCGGGAGCAGGACATGCGGCAGCATGATCCGGATGACCGAGAGCAGAAACAGCGTGAGCTTTACGCTGCCGGCCGGATAATCGGCAAACTGTGTGTCGTGATGCGGGATGAATGGTCCGATCCCGACCATCTCAGGCCTAAACTCCTGTAAAAATACCAGATCATCCGCCAGATGCTCCGTCGTCTGATACGGGCTGCCGACCATAAAGCCGGCACCCACCTGATAGCCGAGGCTGCGCAGGTTTCGCAGACACTGCATCCGGTTCGCATGGCTCAGCTCCGCCGGGTGCAGCATGCGGTAATGCTCCGGGTTCGCGGTCTCATGGCGCAGCAGGTAACGGTCGGCTCCCGCCTCCCGCAGCAGACGATAGCTCTCATAAGAGCGCTCTCCCACCGAGAGCGTGATCGCGCAGTCCGGATATGCGGAGTGAATCGTGCGGACGATGTCCGCCAGCCGTTCATCCGTGTAATAGCCGTCCTCCCCGCCCTGCAGGACGAAGGTCCGATATCCCAGATCATAGCCGTTCTCACAGCAGGCAAGAATTTCTTCCTTTGTCAGCCGATAGCGCTCTGTGTGCGGGTTGCTTTTGCGGATGCCGCAGTACAGGCAGTCGTTTCTACAGATGTTCGTGAACTCGATCAGGCCGCGGACGTAGACATCCGTGCCGTAGATTTCCTGCCGCAGGCGCACGGCCTCGGCAGCCAGGTAGTTTGCGAGGGAGCAATGCTCGCCGTTCGCGGCATTGTATTTTGTTTTTACTCTGCCGATGTTTTCTGCTGATTGCCGGAAAAGACTCTGCTGCGAATTGTTCTCCATGCCGGTTCCGGCATTTTCCTGCTCGAACTGCTGCAGGAGCCCGATGTACTCTTCTCTGTTTAATTTATGCTCCCGAATTAATTTATCTGCAAAATTCATTATTTTCCTGCTTTCCAATCCTCATGCGATTGCCACAGTTCCATCTCATGTACTGTTGTTTATTCTTTTCTGCTTTGTCCGCAGGTTTTTTCAAGACTTACGGACGATTTCTCATATCTTCTGCTTTTCGTCCGTTGACTTCACCATAATCTACGGACGATTTCATAGCTCCTCTGCTTTTCGTCCGTTGGCTTCACCGACATGTGAATGGTAACAGAGATAAAAGATCATGAGCAGCGTATAAACACCTAACAGATCGTGCCGCCCCCGACCACCACATCCCCGTCGTACAGCACCACCGCCTGCCCGGCCGTGATCGCCCGCTGCGGTTCATCGAAAACGACCCGGATCGTATCCTCATCCGTCTGCTCCGCCGTCGCCCACTGCTCCGCATGGCGGTAGCGCACCTTCGCCTTCACACGCATCGGCGCATCCAGCCGCTCCGCGGAAACCAGGTTGATATCCTTTGCTGTCAGCTCCGAGGAAAAAAGCTCCTCGTTCGTGCCGAGCATCACGGTATTGTCCGCGGGATTGACACTCACCACATACAGTGGATGTGAGGACGCGATCCCCAGTCCCTTCCGCTGCCCGATGGTATAGCGAATCATGCCTCTGTGCCGACCGAGCACATGACCGTCCCGGTCGATGAAATCGCCCGCCGGATATTGCTTCCCGGTGTAAGCCTCGATGAAATCACTGTATTTGCCATCCTGCACGAAACAAATATCCTGGCTGTCATGCTTTTGCGCATTGATAAATCCGTGTGCTTCGGCAATCTGCCTTACCTGGGTTTTTCGCAGACATCCGAGCGGAAACTGTACATGCGCCAGCTGTTCCTGCGTCATGGAGTAGAGCACGTAGCTCTGATCCTTCGTGTGATCCAGTCCCTTTTTCAGAAGAAACCGTCCGGTGTTCTCATCCCGTTCGATCCTCGCGTAATGTCCGGTCACCACATAGTCGCAGGACAATTCCTTTGCACGCAGAAACAGTTTTTTAAATTTCAGATAGCGGTTGCAGTCGATACACGGATTCGGTGTGCGCCCGTTCTCATACGCCTCAATAAATCCGTCGATCACATCCTCGCGGAAGCGGTCAGCGAAGTTAAACACATAATGCGGCATACCCAGCGAAAACGCAACGCTGCGCGCATCTTCCACATCATCAAGGGAACAACAGCTGTGCTCCCGCGGCAGGCCGGCGTCCTCATTCGCAAAGAGCTTCATTGTCGCGCCGATGCAGTCATAACCGGCCTCCTTCATCAGAAAGGCCGCCACGCCGGAATCCACGCCTCCGCTCATGGCAATCAATACTCTTCTATTCAAAGGGTGATTCTCCTCCGCTCAAAATAATATTTTTCAAATGACATTTCCTCAAATAATATTCCCTCATTTTCGCCGGACGAACAGATCAGCATTCCTCCAGCAAAAATGAAATCGCATTCTTATGGATAATCCCGTCTCTGGAAAAATCCATTTTATCAAATGAGATCACATACTTCGGGTAATTGTCTCTCACTTCGCGAAACGCCCCGAATTCACGGTCTATCACTTTCTGATCATAGAGATAATAGGCCACCTGATAATACTCTTTATTCTGATCCAGTATACTCACAAAATCAATTTCACCGTTTCGGGTCTTTCCGACATAAACCTCCTGACCGCGAATCAGCAGTTCATTGTAAATAACATTTTCCAGCAGCGCACCCATTTCCAGCTTGAATCCAGGATTGCGGATCCTTCCGAGTCCCATATCCGTAAGGTAATATTTGTCCATTTTTGTGAGAATACGCCTGCCGCGGATATCATATCGGCTTGCCCGTTCCACAATCAGAGACGCTGTAATGTATTCCAGATAATTATAAATGGTCTCTTTTGAAATCTTCCGGTTGACGCTGAGGAAATAATCTGACACAGAGGAAACGGAAAAAATCTGAGACGGATTGCAGACCAGATACTCCAACAACCGGTTAAACAGATCAATATCTTTTATCCCCGCCCGCTGTACAACATCGTGCAGGACGATCGTGTCAAATACATCCCGCAGAAAAGTCTTTGTCTGCTCTTCGTCCTGCATCTGAAAACGCTGCGGCAAACCGCCCCAGATCATGTATTCCACGAGAACTTCATCCGTTATCTCTTCTCCGGAAAGGCCCTTCATCTCACACGTTTCCGCAAAGGAAAACGGATATACGCGGAAGCTGACTGTCCGGCCGGAAAGGTAAGTAGCCAGCTCTCCGGACAGAAGCCTGCCGTTGGATCCCGTGATAAAAATACTGGCATCAAACTTCATGCGTATGGAATTGATCACACGCTCAAATTCAGGGATCGTCTGAATCTCGTCCAGAAAAAGATAATACTTTTCCTGCGTTACGATTTTTTCTTTGATATATTCATGCAGTTCCTTCCCCGTGCGGATAAAGGAATAGTCATAGTCCTCAAAATTCAGATATATAATCTGTGATTCCGCAATCCCCTGTTCCGACAGTTCCTCCCTGATCTGAGTCAGAAGCACAGATTTTCCGGATCGCCGGATTCCGGTTATTACTTTGATCAGATCAGAATGGTAAAAACCGCGGATGCGGGACAGATAGCGTTCTCGCTTTATCATAGCGCACCCTCCTGTTTTCAAATATTATAATACTAAATCATAAAATTGTAAAGATAGTTCGCTGTGATTGGACTTATTGTAATTCGTTCGCGAGTTTACACCAGACGCTTCATCATCCGGATGGCTTCCATCGCCTGCCACATTCCCGGGAAAAAATCAAATGATACTTTTCACAGTCTCCCCATGCATAAACAGATCCTCCGCCGTTAAAAGTACGGTTCCTTCTTCAGCTGCTCTTCTCTGAACAGGAGCGGTAAATCCGCTTTTACTGATAAATACAAAGTGCTTCTTCATGCCGGCCGGAAACGCCTGAGCAGCCGTGATCAGATCATCATATTCTTCCATCGGCATCGGACGATTTTTAAATTTGCACTCGCAAAAGATTCCCTCTGTCCTGTTTTTATCGAGTGCGAGCAAATCAATATCATCCTGCGCTCTGATCGCGGGATTGTTCCCCCACCATTTCCCGATATACGCGGGGACAAACGGCAGCTTCCGAAGCTTTGCCTGCCGAATCAGATATTGCCTGCAGATATCTTCAAAAGCAAGCCCCATGAAATCCGATATGTTATCCATGATCTCATCTGCAGCATCAGATGCCCCCAATATCTCATAATAGCTTTTGTTCGTAAAAATATAGAAATACCAAAAGCGATAAAAGTTGTCTGTCAAAGCATAGATTGTTCTTTTTCCATTCTCCGGCTCGCCGCAAGGCACCCGTTTTTCTATCAGACGAATAGCCTGCAATGTCGATATATACTTGCTGCATTTACTTTTATCTTCATGGATACAGTCCGCAATTTTCGTCACCTTGTTATAGCCGCGTGAAATAGCTTCCAGAATACTGTTATATATAACCGGCTCCCGCAGTTCCATTCGAAGAAACATCAACGGCTCGTCATTTAAAAAGGCGCCATTTTCCAGAATCTTCTGCTCCAGATTCTCCCGGATAGAACGTTTATCAGAAAATTCATTTAAATATCTGGGAATCCCGCCGAGAATACCATATGCGATTAATTTCTCTTCGATCGAATACCCCGGAAAAAATCTTGCGCTGTCATAGTAATCAAAGGGCTGAACTTCCATAGAGGACGTCGCACGGCCATAAAGAGGGCTTTCATAGCCCATAACGTCATTAAGCATGAAGCTCACGCTCGAACCGCATAAAATCAGAAGTAAATTAAGTTCCTTCCAGTGATGGTCTATTTCATGCTGAAAAATACTCTTGATGGAAGGGTTCGGTCCTGCCATAAACGGAAACTCATCAATGATAAGAATTGTTTTTCTTTCCGCGGTTTTATTCGTAATGTAAGAAAGAGCATTCTCCCACGATGTGAAAGGCGCAATAAACTGTTTGTCAAAATGCAGTTGCAGAGATTTGGAAAAATCCTGCAGATTCAGGCTGTCATTTTTCTCCTGCGCGGAATAAAAAACAACATCATGATTGCATGAAAACTCCTGTAAGATAGTCGTTTTCCCAACACGTCTTCGCCCGTACATGACTAAAAACTCAAAGCCGCCGCTGTCGCTGAGTTTTTGAAGCTGTTCCATTTCCCGTTCTCTTCCGATCATAAAAGATACCTCCGAAAAAAAGTATACTCATGAGTAGTATACTCTTGATTCCACAAAACAGCAAGAAAATTTTGGAGTTTTGCCATATAATAAAATATGCTTTGTTACAAGTCACATCCTCACCAAATTTACGCTTTTTAATCCTTATAGGATGTGACTTGCAACAGCATCCGTCCATGCAAAATCGCTTCGCGATGGGACGGATGCTCGAAATCGCAACGTTTTCGGCCTGACCCCGCAGCTAGTGCGTGGTCAGGGAATGACCAGTAACTATGATTTATCATATTCTTACAACCAAATGGAGTGGAATTTCTCCACATAGTCTTCCGAATGACGGGACACACGGTTCCGGATAAACAGAATGATCGATGCCGCGACAAAAATAACGGATGTAAACTGAGCCGTGGTGAGCGGGCCGAACCACCCCTGCGTATTCTCTCTCAGGAACTCGATGCAGAATCGCCCGATTCCGTACAGCAGCAGGTAAAGAGCCGTCACGTCACCCACCTTTTTCGCTTTTTTACTGAAAAGCATCAGGACGATCATGATCGCGAAATCTCCGGCCGAGGAGATAAGCTGTGTCGGGATCAGCGCCGTGCCCGCCGGCGCGTAGCTTCCCTCCGGGAACACCACACCCCACCAGGCGTCCGTCTCATGCCCGTAGCAGCAGCCAGCAAAGAAACATCCGATCCGGCCGAATGCCTGTGCCAGAGACAGTTCCGGAAAAATCAGATCAATATACCGCAGGAAATTGATCTTTTTGATGCCCCGGCAATAGATAAATACGCAGAGCAGGCCGATCACGATACCGCCGTATACCACAAATCCGGAGGAACCGATGACCGACAGCGGACTCTCGAGAAATTCTCTGAAGTTTTCAAGTACAAACAGAATCTTAGCTCCGATGAAGCCGAACACCACACAGATGATGGCAATGTTCAGCACTTCTTCGCTGACCAGTTCTTTTTTCGGCGCCCGTTTCATGCCGACGATCACAGCCAGAATAATACCTATGGCAATCATCAGACCATACGTATGGATGGTAAAATTTCCGATGGAAAATAAATCAACTCGCATATATAACCTCACTGTCAATCTGAATAACTTGTGATAATAAAACCTTGTTACAGTCCGAAGTCAACAAACATTCACAAATGGGCTTTTATTTTTGTACAATATTTACAATGCGGCCCGGCACATAGATTTCCTTCACGATCGTACCGGTCAGTTTCGCGGCAACCGCCTCCTTCGCCTTCGCGAGAACCTCATCCTTCGGATCGTACTTGCCGATGGAAATGGTCGCTCGCATTTTTCCGTTGATCTGAACCGCGATCTCCACTGTGTTCTCGACCGTCTTCGCCTCATCAAACTCCGGCCATGTCTGCTGATAGATCCTGCCCGCACAGCCGATCCGGCTCCAGATCTCCTCCGTAATGTGCGGAGCGACCGGATTCAGCAGGATCAGCAGCGTTTTCAGTTCATCCATCGTCACGGAACCCTTCGCGTAAAAATCATTCAGCAATGCCATCATGGCCGCGATGGCCGTATTATATTTTAAATTTTCAAAATCGGAAGAAACCTTCTTTATGGTCTGGTGCATCTTTGTCTCGAGATCCTTCGAGTAGCCGGTCTCCTCCGTCACGATATCCTGCAGTCTCCAGACGCGCTCCAGGAACCGACGGCAGCCCTTCACGCCGTCCTCGGACCAGGAAGCCGCCAGGTCGAAAGCGCCGATAAACATCTCATAGGTGCGAAGCGTATCCGCGCCGTAGTCCCGGACGATATCATCCGGATTCACGACATTGCCGCGGGATTTAGACATTTTCTCACCGTTCTCACCGAGAATCATGCCGTGAGACGTCCGTTTCTGATACGGCTCCGGGCAGGGAACCACGCCTTCATCGTAGAGGAACTTGTGCCAGAACCGGGAATACAGCAGGTGGAGCGTCGTGTGCTCCATGCCGCCGTTGTACCAGTCCACCGGCATCCAGTAATCCAGCGCTTCCTTACTGGCGAGAGACTCCGTATTCTTCGGATCCGTATAGCGCAGGAAATACCACGAGGAACCCGCCCACTGAGGCATGGTATCCGTTTCACGCTTTGCCGGGCCGCCGCAGCAGGGACAGGTCGTCTTCACCCATTCTGTCATCGTCGCCAGAGGAGACTCTCCGTTGTCCGTCGGCATATAACTCTCCACCTCCGGAAGAAGAAGCGGCAGTTCGCTCTCATCGACGGGGACAAAGCCGCATTTCTCACACTCCACGATTGGAATCGGCTCGCCCCAGTATCTCTGGCGGGAGAACACCCAGTCGCGCAGCTTGTAATTGACCTTTGCCGTGCCGATGCCCTGTTCCTCCAGCCAGGCGATCATTTTATTCTTTGCGTCGCGCACCTCCAGACCGTTCAGGAAGCCGGAGTTCACCAGGATGCCGGTCGCCACATCGGTGAAGGCCGCCTCGTTGATATCGACCTCCTCGCCGTTCTTCGCGACCACCTGAATGATCGGAAGGCCGAATTTCTTCGCGAACTCCCAGTCCCGGCTGTCGTGACCCGGAACTGCCATAATCGCGCCGGTCCCGTAGCTCATCAGCACATAATCCGATACCCAGATCGGCACCTCCTTCTGATTCACCGGATTGATCGCGACCAGGCCGTCGATGGCGACGCCGGTCTTATCCTTCGCCAGCTCCGCCCGCTCGAAGTCAGACTTCCGGGAAGCCTGCTCGCGGTAGGCGGCTATCTCGTCCCAGTTCCGGATCTCATCCCGAAACTGATCCAGATACGGATGCTCCGGGGAAACGACCATATAAGTCACGCCGAACAGGGTGTCCGCTCTCGTCGTATAAATACGGAGCTTTTCATCCTTACCCTTAATGGGGAAATCAACCTCCGCGCCGGTGGAGCGGCCGATCCAGTTCTTCTGGGAGACCTTCACGCGCTCAATATAATCCACATCCGCCAGCCCGTCGATCAGCTTGTCCGCGTAATCGGTGATCTTCAGCATCCACTCGCTCTTGACCTTGCGCACCACCGGCGCGCCGCAGCGCTCGCAGACACCGTTCACGACCTCCTCGTTGGCCAGGCCGACCTTGCAGGAGGTACACCAGTTGATCGGCATCTCCTTTTTATAGGCGAGACCTTTTTTAAAGAGCTGTAAAAAAATCCACTGGGTCCATTTATAATATTCAGGATCGGTCGTGTTGATTTCGCGATCCCAGTCAAAGGAATAGCCCAGCGCGTGGAGCTGTCCCTTAAACCGCTCCACATTCTTCTCCGTCACAACAGCGGGATGAATCTTATTTTTAATCGCGTAGTTCTCGGTCGGCAGTCCGAACGCGTCCCATCCCATCGGATAAAGCACGTTATAGCCCTGCATCCGGCGCTTCCTGGCTACGATATCCAGCGCGGTGTACGGACGCGGATGTCCGACGTGAAGGCCCTGTCCCGACGGATAGGGAAACTCTACCAGTGCGTAATATTTCGGTTTTGTATAATTGTCTGTCGCGGCAAAGGCCTTCTCCTCATCCCAGATCTTCTGCCATTTCGGTTCTACCACTTTGTGGTTGTATAACTCTGCCATATATATCCTCCATGTCACATTAAAATATAAAGCTTACGATAATTTCAATAAAATGCGTTCTTTCCGATACCTACAAAAGTTTAGCACAATACGAAACTGAAAGCAACTAAAAGAATGAGTCAAAAAAATGTCTGGAAAAGAATATCTGTTTATGTTATATTAAAGCACATGGGGGTGGTATAATTGGCAAAAGATACTTATAAGGATATCACTTCATTTATTGGCGTGAAGATATTACTGAAATTATAAATATTCAACCTGACGGAAACAAAGCAAAACCATATCAGATAAAGCAAATAAGAATTCTCCTTCATAAATATGGAATTTAAACAGGAGGTATTATAATGGCTAAATATTCTATGATTGTATCATGGTCAGAAGAAGATAATTGCTACATTGTAGCTGTTCCGGACTTACCCGGCTGCATGGCTGACGGAAAAACGCCGCAGGAAGCGGTGGAAAATGCACAGATTATTATATCCGAATGGATTGAGACAGCAGAAATGCTTGGTCGAAAAATACCGGATCCGCTCTTTAACGGCAAAAATCTTACATCTTTCTCATCCTGAAACGAACAGAAAGAAGTTCTTTGCAATCTCAGTTCATATAAGAATCGGCATACACCGGTATTTTATACCGGATATGCCGATTCTTTTGTTCTTATTTTAACATCCTACTCCTCCGCCCGTGCCGCAATCTCCTTCTCCTGAATATCGGAAGGAGCCTGCTCATAGCGTGCGAACTCATAGGAGTACGTGCCGCTTCCGCCCGTCATGGAGCGCAGATCTGTATTATATCCGTACAACTCGGAGGTCGGAATATCCGCGACGATCTCCTGCTTTCCGCCGTCGGTCGGATTCATGCCGAGCACACGGCCGCGGCGTTTGTTCAGATCGCCCATGATATCGCCGGTATATGCATCCGGCACGACCACCTTCAGCGAGGAGATCGGCTCGAGCAGAATCGGGGAGGCTTCCATGAAGCCCTTCTTGAAAGCCTGGATGGACGCGGTCTTGAACGCCATCTCGGAGGAATCGACCGGATGATAGGAGCCATCATAGAGCACTGCCTTCACACCGACAACCGGATATCCGGCCAGCGGACCCTTCGTTACAGCGTCCTGCACACCCTTCTCCACAGCCGGGAAGTAGTTCTTCGGAACTGCGCCGCCGACCACGATCTGCTCAAACTCATACGGAGTCTCCAGATCTCCGGACGGCTCAAAGGTCATCTTTACATGGCCGTACTGTCCGTGTCCGCCGGACTGCTTTTTATACTTGGACTCCACATCCGCTTTCTTGCGGATCGTCTCACGGAAAGGAACTCTTGGCTTCTCCAGAGTAATCTGGACTTTGTACTTCTCCGCCATCTTGCTGACGACAACGTCGAGCTGCTGATCGCCGATCCCGTACAGCAGGGTCTGTCGGTTCTCGCTGTCGTTGACAACCTTCAGCGTCAGATCCTCCTGCATCAGCTTCTGCAGCGCCTGGGAGACCTTGTCAACGTCCGCCTTGTTGACCGGCTTGTAAGCCATGTATGTATACGGTTTGGAAATCGCGGTCTTCACAAAGGTCAGCGGTGTCGCCTTGGTGGAGAGCGTATCGGTCGTAACGACCTTATTTAACTTCGCGAGCGCGCCGATATCGCCGGCGTGCAGCTCGGAGACCTCCTCCGGCTTGTTGCCGCGGAGAATGTAGACCTTGCCGATCTTATCATCCATCCCGTGTTCTTCGTTGTAAAGCACATCGTCTGTCTTGATGACGCCGGAGGTCACCTTGATCAGGGAGTATTTACCGATGAACGGATCCACGATCGTCTTGAAGATATAAGCGCTCTTCGCCTTTGCGAAATTGAAATCCGCATCGAATACTTCGTTTGATTTGATATTGATCGCCTTGCACTGCTTTTTATCCGGTCCCGGGAGATATTTTATAATATCATCCAGCAGGGTGAATACACCGTGTGCAACGATACCGGACGCAACGGAGATCGGAACGATGGAGCCGTCCGTCACGCTGACGCGGAGCGCCTGGCGGATCTCATTCTCAGAGAACGTGTCTCCCTCGAAATAACGGTCCATATACTCCTCGCTGGTCTCGGCGACCGCCTCGAGAAGCGCTTCGCGGAGCAGCTCGATATTCGGCCGGGAGTAATCCGGTACATCGGTCGGAACCGTGTTGCCGTTGCGGTCCCATTTATAAGCCTCCTCAGAAATCAGGTTGATCAGGCCGATAAACTTCTCATTCGCGCGCAGCGGGATGTGGAAAGGCGCGATCTTCTTCCCATAGAGCTCCTGCATATCCTGCACGACCTGGCGGAAGCTGGCATTGTCATCGTCCATGCCGGTCACGCAGATCAGACGCGGAAGATGGTACTTCTCACAGATCTCCCATGCCTTCTGGGTGCCGACCTCGACGCCGGACTTGCCGTTGATCACGATGATCGCTGCGTCAGCCGCCGCGACCGCCTCCTCGACCTCGCCGACAAAATCGAAAAATCCGGGCGTATCGAGAAGGTTGATCTTCGTGTCGCCCCATTCGATCGGAACGATGGATGTGCTGATGGAAAAACCGCGCTTGATCTCTTCTTTATCATAATCGCTGATGGTGTTGCCATCAGTTACTTTTCCCATACGGCTGGTCACGCCTGCAAGGTAAGCCATCGCCTCCACCAGCGTCGTCTTGCCGGCTCCGCCATGACCGAGTACTGCAACGTTACGGATCTTGTCCGTGGTGTAAATCTTCATATTCTATTCCTCCAATACTGAATTGTGCGAAACGCACCATGGCTATATTCTACTAAACTTTACGAGTTTTTGCAACTCTTTTATACATTCTGTCCATGCTATTTTTATGCATTCTGTCCATGCTGTTTATGCATCCTTGTTCATGCACTTCTTTCCGTACTAAAGCTGCTCTTTTTTACGCGTTAAAGCGTTGACTTTTCCGTTCAAAAAGATTATCATCATAACTGGTTGCTTTACAAGATCTGACACTATACCGGCAGGAGAAAATTATGAAACCTGAAAAAATCGGCTTTATCGGACTCGGACATATCGGCGGTTCCGTCGCAAAGACCATTCACCGCATTTATCCGGATATTCCGCTGATCGCATATGACACATCCGCGGAGACGCTCTCAGCCGCGCTCGAAGACGGCGTGATTACAGAGGCCTGTGACGGCGTGACGGACGCTTTTGCAGATTGCGAGTATATTTATCTGTGCGCTCCGGTACTGGATAATAATGATTATGTGCAAAAGCTTTCCGGTCTTCTGCACGCCAACATGCTGCTGACGGACGTCGGAAGCGTTAAAAACAGAATCCATGAAAATATTCAGCTGTATCCGGAACTGGAAAAGCATTTCATCGGCGGACATCCCATGTGCGGTACGGAGCACACCGGTTACGAGAACTCCACGCCTTACATGCTGGAAAACGCTTATTATGTCCTGACGCCGACGCCGACAGTCTCCCACTCAAAGGTCATGGAGTTTGAGACATTTATTAAGAGCATCGGTGCGATTCCGCTGATTCTGGATTACAAAAAGCATGATTTCTCCGTGGGGTCCATCAGTCATCTGCCGACGGTTATCGCCTGCACACTGGTCAATCTCGTGAAAAATCTGGACGATGACAGTGAAACGCTGCGGACGATCGCAGCCGGCGGTTTCAAGGACATCACGCGCGTTGCGTCCTCCGATCCCTGCATGTGGGAGAATATCTGCATCGCCAACAAGGACCAGATCCTTGATCTGATCGACGCATATGTGGGGGCGATTCAGAAAACCAGAGATACCATCGAGGGCGGCGATGAAACAGAGATACGGGACTTTTTCAGTTCCGCAAAGGAGTACCGCGATTCCTTCAACATTAACCGCGGCGCACTCCGTCCAATCTACCGGCTGTTCCTCGATCTGATCGACGAGGCGGGCGGCATCGCTACGATTGCCACCATACTGGCGACGAACGGAATCAGCATCAAGAATATCGGCATCATCCACAACCGGGAGTTCCAGCAGGGTGTACTGCAGGTGGAGTTTTACGATCAGGCATCCTACGATCAAGCGGTACAGCTGCTGAACAGGCATCATTATACAATTTATGAAAAATAAAATTAAAGACATTTTATGACAAACGGTCTTTTTTGCAATTGTTCTGCCCGTCGTGCACAGGAATATAAAGCGTGTCGTTACGGCTGACGGTTACAGCGTACTGTATTGTGCAAAGAAATCGGCCATAAAAAGATTCTGTCAGCTCTCACGGTATTTTTCTATATCGAGGATCTTCTCTGTTCTGGCTACAATTAAAGATACGGCCACATCACCGGTAGAATTCACGGCAACACGAAACATTCCCAGGATGGAATCGATTCCCATGACAAGGCTCAGAGCCTCAGCGGGAACGCCCATCTGCACCAGCAGCACAGAAAGGCATACCAGTCCGGAGCCCGGAATCCCCGGCGCGCCGACAGACAGCACGAAAATAGAGAAGATCATCGAGAAAACGGCGGAACTGTCCAGCTCCACACCAAACACTTTTGCCAGAAACAGTCCTGCTACCGCCATGTAGATGCAGGAGCCATCCATATTGATCGTTGCGCCCAGCGGGATTGAAAAAGAACAGATTTTTGAAGGAACGCCAAGATTTCTGCAGGAGTTAATATTAAACGGCATCGCTGCGTTTGAGGAACCCAGACTGAAATTCGTGAGCATCACAGGCGCATGTTTTTTCAGAAAGTAAAGCGGGTTCACCCTTCCGATCACAAGTACAAGCAGCGCATATATTCCCAGCATGACTGCCAGAGCCGCCACAAACGTACCGAAGAACCCGGCAATCGCAAGCAGAGTGTCATTCCCGGTCGTCATCACCAGAGATGTCATGGAACAAAGGACTGCCAAAGGTATCACCCTGACTATAATCGTGGTGATTTTCAGAAAAAGTTCATTGCAGGCTTCGAAAAAATTCTTCAGCGTTTTTGAGTAATCGCCAATCAGACCGACAGCAATACCACACAAAACAGCCATAAATATGATCTGCAGCATATCCGCGTCCAGAAATGGCTGTACAAAATTGGACGGAACAATATTGACGATCGTATCCAAAATGGATACCTCTGTCGTAGATGCAGCCGCGATTGTCGCATCCGCCGCATCCGTCACCCTGTCGGCAAGCAGTGGGCTTCCCGGACTGAACACAGAGAAGATGCCAAATCCTGTCAGGATGGCAAGCATCGTGGTAAACAGGTACATCCCCATTACCTTCGCGCCGACTTTTCCCAGATCATGCAAACTCTCAAACTGGGACAGGCATGACACAATAGAGAAAAATACCACCGGTCCGATGATCATTTTCAGCGCATTCAGAAACATTGTTTTTACAGGACTCAGGACATAGGTATCCAATATATTCCGCGCCTGCTCCGGCAGCATCGCTTTAAATACAATGCCAAGAAGAATTGAAAGCAACAGTGCTCCAAGCGTCAGATAAAGCTGCATCCGTTCCGAACGCCTGACAACAATCTGGATGTTATTCTTATGCGCTTTATTCTTATATCGAAACGAATCAGAGCGGGCACGCAAAATCAGATTACGTATTGCGTTTTCCATATCTTCATCCATTTCATCCGACCCAATGTCTCCCGGAATCGTCTGACTCTCTGAAATGTCAAATTCCTCTCCCTGCGCAGTAATAGAGAGCGTCACATTTCCGAACAGGCGCCGGAAAGTGATTTCTAACTGAGAATCCTGCGGCGCATGTTCCATAAGACAAACCAGAGACTCCTCGGCAGTAAGCATGACCGTGGTATATTCCCGCCGATTCATTTTTAATTTCTCAAATTCTTCCTCCATATAATCCAGAGCACGTTCGATTTCACTCCGGTTATTTTGTATTTTGATCATTGATTACTGCCTTTCTTCTAAAACCTTAC
>JAJQEU010000011.1 GCA_021201535.1 Clostridiales bacterium
AGTGAAGGCTGAGGCTCTTTTTTTATTTTTTACTTGTAAAGTTATAAAAGTCCGGATATACGCCGCCGCCAGAGGTAGTTGCTGTATTACCTGTGATGGATCCGTTGTCCTGATTAAACGTGCCGGCCGCATACATGCCGCCGCCATACGCCGCCGTATTGCCGGTGATGGATCCGCCGCCCTGATTAAACGTACCTGACGCATACACACCGCCGCCATTGTTGCTTGCTGAATTACCTGAGATAGTCCCGTCATTCATATAAAAATAAGTTGAAATTCTCACATACACACCGCCGCCAGAAGCAGATGCCGTATTGCCGGTGATGGATCCGCCGTCCTGATTGAACATTCCGTCCGCATACACGCCGCCGCCATACGATGCCGTATTGCCGGTGATGCATCCGCCGTTCAGATTGAACGTGCCGGCCGCATACACGCCGCCGCCATACGTCGCGCTCCCGCCGGTCACCGTGCCGGAACCGGATTCACTGCTGTCATCCAGTATCAGCGTCCCGTTGACCGTGAGGACGCTTGATGTCCCCGTGCCGGTCAGGGTATAGCCGTTCAAATCGATCGTGACCGTCGTCCCGGACGCGATCGTGATGTCAGTCTCCAGGGTGATGTCTTCCGCAAGGTAATAACTCCCCTCCGCCAGGGTGCCGCCTTCTGCAGTCAGAGCCATCCCGCTGGTGTTCCCGCCCTCATCCTCTGACGCAAGAACGATCCCCTCATCCGACGCAAGGGCCATTTCCGGCATCAGGCTGGCACACAGCGCCAGCGCCAGGAACAGGCTGAAAATTTTCTTCCATTTCTTTTTCATTTTCCAATCTTTCCTTTCCATGCTTTTTTCATTTAGTTGTTCCAGAGTTACTCCAGAGTTACGGGTGCGATCTTCGGACAGACCCGCCCATCTGTCTGCCTGTTAATCTGCCCTGTATACATAAAGGGCTGCCACGTCGTTTGTTACGGAATTCCCGTCCTCATCCGTAACCACGCACCGGTACTGCTGGCCGTTGCCATGATCTCAACGTCACCAATGATACAGGATGCATAAACCGTGAGTGAACCGCTCGCTGTGTCATATGCATAGTTTTCTCCGCTTATAAGCTCACTCCCGTCGACGGTTACCGTAATACTTTCCGGCAGCGCATAATACGCATCCGCCGTCAGCGTCACCGTATAATCGAAACCAGCCAGGTTCTACAGTTCCTGAGATGTCTTCGCTATTGCTGCATCTCGCCCTCCGTGAGGGCTTCCCTGGTGAAATTACTGTAGAGATAACTGCTCCCGGAGGCGACCGCGGAGCCATCCATGATGCTGATGTAGTGATACCCCGGAATCTATGTAACGTGCGCCTCCCGGCGCACAAAAAAGAACACCTGTCCGCGCACGGGGTGGAAAACTCCATGCGAAAACAGATGCTCTCTGAATCAAAAAGGGCATACTTACTTATCTGTCTGTCTGTCTGTCTGTCTGTCTGTCTGTCTGTCTGTCTGTCTGTCTGTCTGTGAAATTATGCATTTTCCTGGATGTCCTGTCAAGCATTTGTTAGTATTTCCGGCATGACAGCGGCTGGAAAACAGACCGCCCCCTCATTATAGAAATACCTGTAATTAATTCTAACATCCATCCTGCATATGTTATGTTGCCATGGCAACGAAAAACACCTTTACCCGCAGACGGGATTTTTCGTGTTTGATACCGCATACATCAGAATCCCATCAGCTGCAGCTTCCCCACCAGCTCATCCATCCAGGCATACAGCCCCGGGCACGTTGCCAACAATTCCTCCGGCTCCAGCCTGTAATATTTAAGCGAATCTGCGCACAGCTCCTGTCTGCTGTCCGTCTCCACGCTCTCCAGACCGAACACGAATATAAACGCTTCTGCTTCTTCCACATATAATGCTTCAAATCCATCGCCTTCTGATGAAAACTCACCCGCGGCTTCCGCAGTGATCCAGTCACACCAGTACCCGATTTCGTGCAGCGGGGCGCTTATACAGGCTTCTTCCGTCCCTGCTACCACAATCTTCTGTTCTCCATATAATGCTGCACCAGACACGGTTACAGTTTCCGTGTCGTATTTCGAGCCAAGGTACCGGCTGTTGATGTCTTCCGGTGTTACGGCAAACGTCCACCCGGAAAGCGCAAACCTGGTTTTCACCCACCCTGGCAGGACGGTTTAGAAATATATCCCTGGCTGATTTTTCTCCATTTTGCAGATAGACTGGTTGCCCTTTGATTTTATTTACAGTATAATCAAATGAATTTATATATCAATTCCGAACAGGAGGCTTTGTATCAATGTTATCCATTTATTACGGGGACATGCCCCAGGCGATATATAATCCGGTTGTATTTTTTAAAAACACATACACCGATGACTGGATTACCGATGATTTATCCAGGGCAATGATTCAAGATGTGGACAAGTCTACTGTCCTTGGGCCAAGAATCATTGATTCCCCGGTTTTCGGAGGTATCAGTCCCAGAGAACTTTCCGGTGGGGTAAAGACATTGATCGCAATCTATAAGGTCCCTGACAGAATTTTTAATGCCTCAGCCTGCGGGGACAATTGCGCAAAATGGATTTTAAAAATCGGAGAACTGCAGAATATCACCATTCTCAAAGGTGACAGCGCCACAGGAAAGACTACCCTGGTTGAGATGGTCAGTGAGTTTTATGAATCCGGCACGGACAGTGGAATTGACCTCAGATGTGACAGGCCATGCAGAACACTTGGCGGAAAAGACTGGCACATGATTCTTACATCATTACATGAAACCATTGTTTTTATAGACGAGGATAATGCTTTTCTTCCGACAAATGAATTTGCGGAAGCAGTACGTAATTCGGATAATTATTATATCCTTGTGACAAGGGAGGGGCTTGCGAATCTCCCATACAGTGTGGAAGAGATTTATGGGATTCGTCATTCAGGGAAATACGCCGGTCTAAAACCGATTTACAATGAGTTTTATCATATTTACAATCAGACCGATTCACTGAAACCAGTTCATCCGGAACGAATGATTGTAGAGGACTCTCATACGGGATATGAATTTTTTAAAGAACTATCCGCCGAAAAAAAATGAGCTTAATCCGTCATATTTACATGAAAATATCGCCTCAAAAATTGTGGCTGTTATGAAGAACATCCGATTATGACAGTCAGTTCTTATTATCCTGCCGAAAAAAGGCTGCCGCACGAACCACATCGTACGGCAGCCCCGTCCTTCTCCGAAATGGGAGCCAGAGAAAATTGGTTTTGAATTTCTCCAAAATATACTTCTGCCCGTAATCCTGGCATCAAAACAATTACTCAAAGGCACATCCGTCGTGCAGCCGATCAGGGTGGCAAGCACCCGGTCTGATGAGAGGCGTTGTACCCATAAGGTGAGGGAGCCGAACCCTTTCGGAAGAGTCGAATTTAGTCCTGGCGTTGGTGAGAAAGAGCCGGTACTCATGTATAGACTGCCAGTTCTTGATCATAGTGCGTTACCTCCTTGTAATTTAATGTCGTGCGCGCGGCACGGTTTTTTTAATTACAAGGGCGCGTTTGGTGGCCCGGTTTTGGCCACCAAATGCACCGCACAATTTCGCATAAATTTCAAACCATCCGCTACGGCCACAAAGCAAACTGATCAGGTTTGCCAATTGTCGTTACGTTATCCAGAATCAACTTGCGCATCATCCAAATCTGTAGTACGATAAATGTCACAGAAGAGAGAATGCTCTCAGAAACGAAACCGGAAAGGATCAGTCAATGAAGAGATTTAACACAACTGTCGTATGTAATCCGCAAAAGCATTATATGGTGGACATTTCGAAAAAGCTTGATCGTATCATTGAGAAATATATAGAACCGGGGAATTATTTTTCAATCAACCGGGGCCGGCAGTACGGAAAGACCACTACCTTAAGTGCATTGGCTGCAAGACTGCACGATCGTTATTACTGTCTGCAGATCAGTTTCGAATGGGCTGAGAGTATGTTCGAATCAGAATATCGTCTGGCATCCGGTTTTATAAGCAGAGTAAGAAAAGAACTGACATTGGAACATGTGCAGGAAGAACTGATTCGGGAATGGGAAAGACCGATTGATGAGAGAGACCCGCTGACAGATCTTGACAGAAAAATCACAGATCTTTGCGCGGGAAGTGACAGAGGGATTCTTCTCATGATCGATGAAGTGGATCGCGCATCAAACAACCAGACGATGCTTCAGCTGTTGGGACTGCTGAGAGACAAGTATATTCAGCGTGAAAAGGGACGTGATTTTACTTTTCACAGCGTCATTCTGGCGGGAGTTTATGATATTAAAAATCTGAAAATGAGAATTCGTTCTGAAGAGGTTCACCAGTACAACAGTCCCTGGAATGTCGCGGTGAAGTTTGAAGAGGATCTGAGCTTCTCTCCGAAGGAAATAGCAGGCATGCTGCAGGAATACGAAGCTGACTATCATACCGGAATGGATATCTGTTCTGTTTCAGAACTGATTTATGACTATACATCCGGATATCCGGTTCTGGTATCGGATATCTGCAAACATCTGGATGAAAATATTGCCGGAACAGATATTTTTCCGGCTCGAACAATGGCGTGGACTCCCGTAGGGGTTATCGAAGCGGTTCGGTTAATCGAATATGAAAAGACACCTCTGTTTGAGGATATGATCAAACAACTTACAGATTATCCCGAATTGAAGGATGTTGTAAAGCGGATTCTTTTCGAAGGAGAATCTATTGCTTTTAATGCATACAATGACGTATTAAATCTCGCAAAAATGTTCGACTACATCAAATCTGTCAACGGACGTGTGGCGGTTTCAAACCGGATCTTCGAGGTGGTGCTGTATGATTATTTCCTCTCAGAGGAGGAAACCGGCAACATCACAAAAAAAGACGCGGAACTGAACAAAAGTCAGTTCATCACGAACGGGCATCTGGACATGGAAACGGTGCTGCGTAAATTTGCGGAACACTACAGTTCTGTTTACGCGGATAATGATCAGAAGTTTGTAGAGAAATTTGCGCGAAAAATATTTCTCATGTACCTGAAACCGATCATCAACGGAACAGGGAACTATTATATTGAGGCGCAGACGAGAGATGAAAAACGCACGGATATCATAGTGGATTATCATGCCGAACAGTTTCTTGTCGAGACAAAGATCTGGTACGGTCCAAAGTATAACAATGACGGAGAAAAACAGCTTTGCGGGTACCTCGACCGGCTGAATTTAAAAAAAGGATATCTTCTTACGTTCAGTTTTAATAAGAATAAGAAAACCGGTATACAGGAGCGCACCTTCGGAGATAAGGTGCTGTTGGAAATCACGGTATGACACGCGCAGAGTTCTGTCACTGTCTCAGAACTCCCACAATTACAGGGGACTGGAAATATACCAGTTCCCTGTTTGCATTGGTCGCATGCCAAACATATTAAAAAATAACATAAATTTCCCTGAAAACATACCAATTGCCCCGATCCCGTTACAGGGCGGGGCAACTTCACCAGCCATATGCCATCCTATTATGTTTCCACAGATATTGCCTGCAGGTCAGGATATATCCTGCCCCGCAAGCGAAGCAACCAGGCTTTCCATCCAGGCATACAGCCCCGGCTATTTCCGTTCCAGTTTCCCAGGCTGGCATAGTAATCGTCCACGCCGTTGTTTTCTGTGATCCCGTCAACAAACTCGTATTCTTCCGGGATCTCATCTTCTTCCACTGCCTGTACGGCGACGGTTGTCCGGGTGACCGTAATCGTCCTTGCCCACAACCCGGCAATACCAATAACCACGGCACTGATCCCGATGACAATTAGTATGTATATTTTTTTCTCGTCTGCTTTCTCCAGGTTCCAAGTCTGATAACCTATGCCAAAGATCGTATTTTCAGGTGTAACAAGTCATGCTGATGATTGCATTGTTGTCTTCATCTGTTTTGCACTTCAGGTACATGGCCATGGAGACCGGATTTGCGCCA
>JAJQEU010000128.1 GCA_021201535.1 Clostridiales bacterium
CCGTACCCATCACGGACGCACGCGACGGCCAGCAGTACCGATGCGTGATCACGGACGAGGATGGGAATATGGCTGTGAGTGACACGGTGACGTTGAGCGTGGAATAAGACATGCAGACGACATGTGAATATTATTTATAAGCATGTAGAAGCATATAAGCACATGTAAGAAAAAACAGTTTTCTCCGGGTTTTCATTCGGAGAAGAACGGGGCTGCTGCACGATTTGGTTCGTGCGGCAGCCCTTCTTCCTGCTGTGAAAGTTAACGAGGCCAATTGTGTACGTCAATTCGCGGACACTGTTTGGATTATTCGGATGTCAGCACGACCCGGCAGCGTTTCTTATAACAGGCGATCCCATACTTCAGGATTTTTTCAATCCCCTCATCCTGCAGCTTCTCGTCATAGCGCATATTCTCGATCTGATCCAGCGCTTCCCGGCATGCGGTCTCAAAATGACCGTTTTCCGCATATTTGACTTTCAGAATGATGCCGAGTTCTTCTTTCTCAATCTCGATCACGATATCGCTGTAACCGTCGCCTGACTCCATATTCGAAGAGATGATCCAGGAATCCTTTACGCCAAGGATCCCCAGGAGGATGCCATGGAAGAAGTTTTCTTTGCGTTCTTTTCGAACAAAGGTATCCCGGATGCTGATGGTTTCCCTCAGATATGTGCCAAACTGTTCCTCCACGCCTTTCGCATCTCCGTTTTTTAAAGCTTCACAGAAACGGTTCACGCGTTCTCCGTTTTTCTTCACATTTTCGCGGAAAAGATCCATAATCTGGATGGAAAAAACAGAATGGATCTCCCTGTTCGGGATGGCAAGAGTGAATCGGGTTCCGTCCGGCCGTCCTCTTTGGGTCAGATACCCTGTTGTGAACAGGACGCTCCAGATGTTGTCTATGGAGGCGTACATATCCCGATAGGTAAGCTCCTGGTGAATCTCCTTTATGATGGTTTCCCCGGCCAACAGTTTTTCAACTTCCCGTTTGACACTGCCGCTGTTATCGGATTCCCGGATGAAACGCCGGACGGCATCGTTTCCGCTGGTGTTGATCCAGTAATTATCCGGCTGTGCTTCCGGATCTGCCCGTAAGGTGTAGCAATGGTTGAGCACATCCCATGGACAGTATACATCCACGTTCCCGAATTGATACCCGTCATACCATTCTCTCATTGTATCATAATGAGCCGATAAATCGTAATATGCAAGCAAATCCCGAACTTCCCGGTCTGTAAATCCGAAATATTCATCGAATCGGACATTCGTGACAGATAAAACTGACACATTATTCAATCCGGTAAATATGCTTTCTTTGGAAATTCTCATACATCCGGTCAGAACTGCAAACTGAAGGCTGGTATTAGTTTTTAATGCCTGTTCAAACAGGTTGCGGATCAGGAAGAGCATTTCATCATAATAGCCGTTCTCATACGACTTGGCCAGCGGGACGTCATATTCATCGATCAGGATGATGACTTTGCTTTTATGATGCTTTTCCAACAGTTCAGATAATAGCCTCAGGCTGCCGTACAGGTCTGATGTATTCATTTCGCCCCGGAGAATGTTTTTGTATGCCGCCTTTTCGTCAGTTGTCAGGAGTTCGCTTTCCAAAAGATATTGAAAACGCCGTGCTTCTGTCTGGATGGTATCCATCGCCGTATCAAAAGCAATCTGGAAAGATGGTGCATTAATATTCTTTAATGAAACGGAGATCACCGGAAATTTCCCCATATATTTTTCGCAGAGTTCCGTTTCTTTTGATATTTCCAGGCTGTCAAACAGTGTTTTTGGATTTCCGATCTCAAAAAAATATCTCAGCATGCTCATGTTGAGACTTTTTCCGAAACGACGGGGACGGGTAAAAAGACTCACTTTTCCCCAGTTATTTAACAGATCGCGGATCAGCCCGGTCTTATCTATATAGAAAAATCCTTCTGTGCGAATTTCTTTGAAATCCTCTATCCCGATGGGAAGTTTGTTTTTTATTGAAGTCATGATAGTCCTCCTCGTAAATAGCGGAATCGAAAATACCTTTCATTCATTTCATTATATCCTGCTTCAGCAGGTCTGACAAGTTCCGAAAACAGTTATCGCGGATAGAACACATTTAGTGCAATTCCAACATATTTCGGAGGAGAAAACTATTAAAATTACACTAAACCTGAATTATTTACGGTATAACAGCTAATCCCGCCGGATACCGCATCCATAAAGACGGTGACAATCTTTTGCAGGCAATCTACCAGATTATCAGCGCCTGTTTCGAAGACGACTGTGCAGATGAACTGACAAATGAACCGGTTATGACTGCGATCCTGAACAAGGATGTCCTCGCTTCCCAGCCGACCCTGTCCCGGTTTTATAACCGTATGGACACTGACACACTGGAGCAGTTTGATGGCATTACCCATGCCATGCGCAAAACGGTTTATTCCATCGAGGAACCTGAATTCATGCTTTTTGATATTGATTCCACGCTTCCTGACGCTTATGGCTGTCGGGAAGGGGGTAAGCTTCAATTACCATTATCAGGAGAACGGTTACCATCCGCTCCTGTGTTTTGATGGTTCGACAGGTGACCTGTTAAAAGCAGAATTACGTGAGGGCACCAAATACTGCATACCGCGCTACAAAGCAAAACCAGGTTGATTATGCTGTTGAGTACGGAGAGTTCATGTACCAGGCCGGCTCATGGAGCCATCCCCGCAGGGGCACGACACAGATGGTTTTGTCGTGCCCCTGCAGTTTTTTTTCTGTAAATAGTTCGGATTCCAGAGGATGTGGCGGAATTGTCGGCAGAATCATAGTTTTTAGCTACATAAAATCCGTCCCATCGCTTCGCGATGGGACAAAAATTTTTTCCATATATTGACTACCCCCCCTCATGATAAACTGATGAAGATGAAACTGTTGATAGAAATAGCAGACTATGCCGGAAATCTGGTATGTATTGACACTACATCTTAATTAAAATCATGTAGTAAAGGAGATGAACACATGAAAAAGACACTGAAGACTCTGCTCACGCTTCTGCTGGCTCTGACGCTGGTTTTCTCTTACACAGGCGTTGTCGCCTTCGCGGAGAGTGAGGGCAATGAGGGGGAGTCAGCATCGACAACCGGAGCGGTCATGCTTACCAGCTCTGCAGATGGGGATTCCTCTTCCGATGAGGACTCTGATGGAGGCGATGAGGATGGCTCCTCCGACGAGGACTCTGATGGAGGCGATGAGGATGGCTCCTCCGATGAGAGCTCTGATGGGGATGATGAGGATGGCTCCTCCGACGAGAGCTCGGATGGGGGCGATGAAAATGGCTCCTCCGATGGGAACTCTGGCGGGCTAATGGTTTCCGCCTCCGCAGATGAGGATGGCTCCTCTGACGAGGAATCTGATGGGGGTAATGAGGATGCTTCCTCCGATGAGGGCGATGAAACCTCTGCGGTTGAAGTCGTTGGCAGCGGCACGGAAGAAGATCCTTACCAGATCAGCACCGCTGATCAGCTGGTTTATCTGGCATCCCTGGTCAACGGCGGCGATACTTTCGAGGGGGTTTATTTCCAGCTGATGAATGACATCGATCTGGAAAGCCAGGAATGGACGCCCATCGGCAACAGCAGCTGCATCTTCGCCGGAATCTTCGACGGCGCGTACTACACCATTTCCAACCTGTACATCAGCTCAGAAGATGAAGGTCAGGGGCTGTTTGGGTACATCAGCGGTACGGTGAAGAATCTCACTGTCGCAGGCACTGTCAGCGGCAACTGCCATGTGGGCGGCATAGTCGCGTGGAATGCGGGAACGGTTGAGAACTGCTGCTACAGCGGCAGCGTCACCGGCAGTGGAGATGACATGGATATAGGCGGCGTGGTCGGTTTGAACGAAGGCGGCACAGTCAGCGGCTGCACCAATTCCGGCAGCGTCACCGGCGTCAGCCAGGTTGGCGGTGTGGTTGGCAGCATTGGCAGCAGCGGCGGGACGGTCAGTGGTTGTTCCAACGACGGCGCAGTCTCTGGAAACACTAATGTAGGCGGCGTGGTTGGCTATAATGACGACTCGGTCAGCAACTGCTCAAACGACGGTACTGTCACCGGCTACTATAATGTGGGTGGCGTAGTTGGTTATGTTTGCAACAACGATTATGTGTATGGCTGCACCAACAGCGGCGACATCATATGCAACTGCAACTATGTTGGCGGTGTGGTCGGATATGCCGAAGGTGGTGGCACGATCAGCGACTGCTCAAACGACGGCACTGTCACCGGCAACGACAGTTCTGTTGGCGGTGTGGTTGGTTGGAACGATGGCAGCACCATCGAGTCCTGTGATAACTCCGGTAGCGTCAACGGCACTAACAACGATATAGGCGGTGTGGTTGGCGCAAGCTATAATGACGGCACGGTCAGCGATTGTTCCAACGCAGGTACTGTCACCGGCAGTTATAATGTTGGCGGCGTGGTTGGTTGCAACGCCGGTACGGTCAGCAATTGTCATAATTACGGCACTATCTCCGGCAATTCTGGCAGTGCTGGCGGCGTGGTTGGTTGGAACACTGGCGGCTCAATCAGTGACTGTTCCAATGACGGCACTGTTACCGGCAACGAAACTGTTGGTGGTGTAGTTGGCGGTAACTATGATGGCACCATCGAGTATGTTGATAACGCAGGCACTGTCACCGGCAGCAGTAATGTTGGCGGCGTGGTTGGCGGTAGCAACTCCACGGTCCGCAACTGTTCCAACGAAGGCACTGTCACCGGTAGTTATAATGTTGGCGGCGTGGTTGGTTACAACGAGGGCGGCACCATCGAGTCCAGTGATAACTTCAACACAGTCTCCGGCTACGGAGCTATTGGCGGCGTAGTTGGTTATGGCTGCAACAACGGGTATATCTATGACTGCACCAACAGCGGCGACATCACAGGCGACGGCACTGTTGGCGGCGTGATTGGCGACAACGACTACGGTTGCACAACCGAGTCTTGTCATAACTCTGGCAGCGTCACCTGCACGAGTGGTGATGTGGGTGGTATAGTTGGCTGGACCTATGGCACGATCAGCGACTGTTCCAACGAAGGCACTGTCTCCGGAGACCAAAATGTTGGCGGCGTGGCTGGCTATAGCTACTCTGCGTATGTCTATGGCAGCACCAACAGCGGCGATATCACAGGCAACGGTCGTGTGGGCGGCGTGGTTGGTTTAGACGAGGAGGGCGGCACCATCGAGTCCTGTGAGAACTCAGGCAGCGTCACCGGCACGTATGATGTGGGCGGCGTCGTTGGCTGGAGCAACGGCACGATCAGCGACAGTACGAATCAGGGCACTGTCTACGGATACGGCGACTACAGTGTTGGCGGCGTAATTGGTTGCAACGACGGCACGGTCAGCAATTGTCATAACCAAGCTACTGTTACCGGCAACGGCAGCTATGTGGGCGGTGTGGCCGGTTACAATCGCGGCGACATCAATGAATGCACCAACGCAAATGAGGTCTACGGCGGCAGCTATTACACGGGCGGTATTGCCGGCTATATTGAGAGCGGCACCATTGAGTCCTGCAGTAACTACGGCTACGTCGAAGGCGCCAGCTACTATATTGGCGGCGTGGCCGGCATAAACTACGGCGTGATTTCTAATTGCAACAACTATTGCTCCCTTTACGGTGGCTACGGCAGTCTCAGCAATCTGGGCGGCATAGCCGGCTACAACTGCGGCGAGGTTGCCTATTGCTATAACGAAGGCAATGTCGATGGCATCGGCAGCCGGGTCGGCGGCATAGCCGGTTACAACAGTAATTATGTTCACGACTGCAGCAACGCCGGATACGTCACCGGTGCCCGCTATTACACGGGCGGTGTGGTCGGCTTGAACGATGGCTCAATTGAATACTGCACCAATAACTGCGAGGTCAACGGCACCCTCAACTGTGTTGGCGGTATAGCCGGCACCAGCACCGGCTGGATCTACACCTGCTATAACTATGCCGGTGTCACCGGCGGCAATGGCTTTGTCGGCGGCGTAGCCGGTGAGAATTACGGCGATGCCGACGATTGCGGGAATTTCGCTGATGTTAGCGGCGAGTCTATCTATGTGGGCGGCGTGTTTGGTGTCAACACCGCTACGATTTACAGCGATTCCATAAACGAAGGCGCTGTTTCCGGCGGCGATTATGTTGGCGGTTTTGCCGGTTACAACAGTGGTTATGCCTATGGCTGCAACATTTCCGGAAGCGTCACCGGCAACGACTATGTCGGCGGCATAGTCGGTTACAACTCCGGCTATTATATTGAAGATTCCAATAATTACGCGGATGTCACCGGCAATGACTATGTCGGCGGCATAGTCGGTTACAACGACGGCTGGCTCCTCGGATGCCACAACTACGGCAATGTCACCGGCAATTACTGGGTTGGCGGTATCATCGGGTACAATGCTAACGAATTCTCCACCGACTGCGCCAACGAAGAAGGCAGCGTCACCGGCAACGAGTATGTAGGCGATAAGGTCGGCGAGGATGTCGGGCATAACTACAACACCTTCACCTTCAACTGGTCTGACGACTGCACCTCCTGCTCTGTCACCAGCTACTGTACAAACTGCGGCGGGGAAATAACGGTGGACTGTGAGGTGACGGTAAGCGAGGCAACTGAAGCCACTGAAACGGAGGACGGCGAAGTCATTTACACCGCGACGGCCGTGATTAACGGAGAAACCTATTCCGCAACCAGGACTCTGACGATCGAGGCCGCCGGGCACAGTTATGACATTCAGCGCCTGACAGTCGAAGAGACGGAGGACGGGCTGGTCGCTGACCTTACCTTCGTGTGCAGTGTGTGCGGGGATGAGCAGCCTGCTGATGAAGTGTATCTGCTCGCTACTGCCACGACAGCTACATGCACCGAGGATGGAGAAATCTTTTACTTAGTGTATGCTTCTTTTAATGGAACATATTCCTTTTTCGAATGCTCCGGAGGAGAAGCTTCAGCTACCGGTCATACTGAAGGTGAGGCCGTCATGGAGAACCTCTCCGAGGGCATCTGCACTGAGGCCGGCAGTACCTATGACAGTGTGGTTTACTGCACCGTCTGCGGCGAAGAGCTCAGCCGGGAAACTGTCACAACCACCGAGGGTATCGGGCACACCGAGGGCGAGGCTGTCATTGAAAACGTGAGCAGCGGAGCGATCTGCACCTCAGGCGGCACCTATGATCTGGTTGTTTACTGCACCTTCTGCGGTGAGGAGCTCAGCCGGGAGACAGTGACCGTTGAGGAGGGCGCGGGTCATGACTATGTGGCCGTGGTAACAGACCCCACCTGCACAGAGGAAGGTTATACCACCTACACCTGTGCCGTCTGCGGCGACAGCTATGTCGATGACTACACCGATGCCACCGGGCACAGTTACAGCTACTCCTGGTCGTACAATGAGGATTACTCTGTCTTTACCTGTACCTTCACGTGCAGCGGATGCGGAGATGAGCACGTTGAAACCACGGGATTGGGCGGAGTAACACATACTGCCACCTGTACTGAGGATGGCTATGATATCTACAGTTCAGAAATTTTTGAGTTTAATGGAGTACTATATGGATACAGCGTTTATGTAGATGCTGCAGCCACCGGACACAGCTATGACGATGTCATTGTCAGCAGGGAAGCCACCTGCACCGAGACCGGCGTGAGTACCTACACCTGTACTACCTGCGGCGAGATCATCACCGAGGTGATTCCCGCCACCGGACACGACTACGAAGCCGTGGTGACGGATCCCACCTGCACGAAGGATGGCTACACGACTTACACCTGTACCGTCTGCGGCGACAGCTATGTGGACGACTACACCGACGCCCTCGGGCATGATTACGAGGTCATCACCGAGAACGAGGTGGAAGCCACCTGTACCGAGGCCGGTTCCTATGACACCGTGATTTCCTGCAATACCTGCGGCGAGGAGCTGAGCCGGAAGACAACAACTGTTGAGGCCACCGGACACACTGAGGGCGAAGCCGTCATTGAGAACGAGGTCGAGGCTACTGAGACCACGGATGGATCCTATGACCTGGTGGTTTACTGCACCGTCTGCGGTGAGGAACTCAGCCGGACAACAGTGATTGTTGATGCCACCGGTGATGATACGGAAGAGCTTCAGATCATCACCCAGCCGGAGGATTATACCGGTGCTGTCGGGAGCACAGCCACGTTTACTGTGGAAGCGACCGGGACAGGGCTGACCTACCAGTGGCAGTATCTGAACGCCGGTGCCTTGACCTGGAAGAATTCCGGCGTGAGTGGGGCTGACACGGCGGTGATTTCCGTGTCTGTCACGGAGGCGCGCGACGGCCAGCAGTACCGCTGCGTGGTGACAGATGGCGACGGCAATACTGTGATCAGCGACGCCGCGACCCTGACGGTATCTGATGAGGAGGAATTAGCCATCACGCTGCAGCCATCCGATTATACAGGAGCTGTCGGGAGCACGGCCACGTTCACCGTGGAAGCGACTGGGACAGGGCTGACCTACCAGTGGCAGTACATGAATGCGGGTGCCTCGACCTGGAGGAATTCCGGCATGAGTGGTGCAGACACGGCAACACTTTCTGTATCCGTCACCGCGGCACGCGACGGCCAGCAGTACCGCTGCGTGGTTACGGACGGAGACGGAAATACCGTGACCAGCGACGCCGCGACCCTGACGGTATCCGATGATGGGGACTTAACTGATGATGAGGAACTGTCCATCACGCTGCAGCCGTCCGATTATACGGGGTCGGTCGGAGATACGGCTACGTTCAGCGTGGAAGCGACCGGGACAGGGCTGACCTACCAGTGGCAGTACATGAGTGCGGGCGGTACGATATGGCATGATTCCGGTTTGAGCGGAGCTGCGACGGCGACACTGTCTGTGCCTGTCACCGCGGCACGCGACGGCCAGCAGTACCGCTGCGTGGTTACGGACGGAGACGGAAATACCGTGACCAGCGACGCCGCGACCCTGACGGTATCCGATGATGGGGACTTAACTGATGATGAGGAACTGTCCATCACGCTGCAGCCGTCCGATTATACGGGGTCGGTCGGAGATACGGCTACGTTCAGCGTGGAAGCGACCGGGACAGGGCTGACCTACCAGTGGCAGTACATGAGTGCGGGCGGTACGATATGGCATGATTCCGGTTTGAGCGGAGCTGCGACGGCGACACTGTCTGTGCCTGTCACCGCGGCACGCGACGGCCAGCAGTACCGCTGCATCGTTACGGACGGCGACGGCAATACCGTGACCAGCGACGCTGCGACTCTGAGCGTGGAATAAGACCTGCAGACGATATGTAAACATAATTTAAAAGCATGTAAGAAAAAATCTTCGGGTTTCCTTTCGGAGAAGGAAGGCGCTGCCGCGCGATGTAATGCGCGCGGCAGTCCTTTTTCCGCAGAGTAACAGACAGTTCCTAAATAAACGGATTATTTTACCGTCTCGTTGCCATGGCAACAGCATGGTTTCGACATTGACGATATAATACGTAAACATATGTTGCTGTGATAATGGACAGGACATGTTCTTTGCAGACATGTTTTGTGCAAACTGCAGGGCGCATAGACAGCCGAAAAGGGATGGGAATGATAACAAATGCTGAAACTGGAAAATAAAACCATACTGATTACCGGCATCGCAGGTTTTATCGGTTCACATCTGGCGAAATGTCTTTTGAGGACTGTGAAGGGAACCCGGATCATTGGCATTGATAATCTGAATAGCTATTATGATGTTCGCCTGAAGGAAAACCGTCTGAATGAACTGTATGCTCTTTCCGCTGACGCAGAGTTTGTCTTTGTGCGCGGGAGCATCGCGGATGGGGATACGGTTTCTGACGTTTTTCGCCGCTACCGGCCGCAGATTGTGGTGAATCTGGCGGCGCAGGCGGGAGTCCGGCACTCCATCACCCATCCGGCAGAGTATATGGAGGCCAATGTAACAGGCTTTTTTCATATTCTCGAAGCGTGCCGGTCGCGTGATCCGGACGGAATCGGTGCAGTGGAGCATCTGATTTTCGCGAGCTCCAGCAGTGTTTACGGGAACACCTGCAGGATTCCGTATTCGGTGGATGAGAAGACGGATGAGCCGGTTTCTTTTTATGCCGCAACGAAAAAGGCAGATGAACTGATGGCGTACGCTTACAGCAGTCTGTATGGAATCCCGATGACGGGGCTTCGGTTTTTTACAGTCTACGGTCCTGCCGGGCGGCCGGACATGGCCTACTTTCGATTTGCGGAACAGATGCGCGGAGGGGAATCCATCCGGCTTTTCAATTACGGAGAATGCCGGCGTGATTTTACCTTCATAGACGACATCGTTGCCGGCATTGTGCGTGTGATGCAGAAGGCGCCGGATGAGAATCGGGGCGGCGCCAGATATAAGCTGTATAATATCGGAAACGGACACCCGGTCCGGGTGCTGGATTTTGTGGATATCCTGCAGCAGGAGCTGATCCACGCAGATGTTCTGCCGCGGGATTACCGCGCCGGGGATTATATAGAGATGCTTCCCATGCAGCCGGGAGATGTCGAGGAGACCTGTGCCGATGTCTCGGGTCTGCTGCACGATTTCGGCTTTCGTCCGCAGACACCTCTGCGGGAGGGGCTGCGGAGGTTCGCTCTCTGGTATAAAGACTACTGTGCGGACAGAGAGAACGGGAACGGGCGTATCAGAGCATCCGGATATGGCAGCAGCACAGAGACCGGGGACAGGAGCGACAGAGAATTCGGATCCGGTGACGATGCGAATGCCGGGAGCAGAAACAATCAGGAGCCTGAAAACAGCAGCGATACGGGATTCGGCGGGGAGGGTCATGGTTGAGATAAACGGAGAACAGATGCCGGAACTGGAGCGGCACAGGACAAACCCGGGGTACCGGACAGACAAAAAACAGGTGTTTATCGTGGGCTGCAAGGGGATACCGGCAGCCTATGGCGGGTTTGAGACATTTGCGGAAAATCTGACGAAGAGAAAAAAATCCGAAAACATTCGCTACCATGTCGCGAGAATGGCGAAGGACAACGCCAGATATGAATACAATCATGCAAAATGCTTTAATGTCAGAATACCGGATCTGGGTTCGGCGAAAGCGATTTTATATGATATTGCCGCTCTGCGCCGCTGTATTCAGTACTGCAGAGTCCGACCGTCCGTTCAGCACCCGGTTTTTTATGTGCTTGCCTGCAGGGTCGGTCCGTTTATACGGCATCTGAAGCGGCAGATCCGGAAGCTGGACGGGATTTTGCTGGTGAATCCGGACGGCCATGAATGGCAGCGCGGGAAGTGGAGCCGGCCGGTGCGGGCATACTGGAAATTTTCTGAGAAGAAGATGGTGAAATCCGCCGATCTGCTGATCTGCGATAACAGAAATATAGAGCGATATATTCAGGAGGAGTACAAAGAGTACCGGCCGCAGACGCTGTTTATCCCATATGGTTCAGATGTGCAGCTTTCCGCTTCCTCCGATGAGGACGGACGATTTCAGAATTGGATGAGAGAGAATCATCTCTCACCCGGCAGTTATTATCTGGCGGTAGGCCGGTTTGTTCCTGAAAATAACTATGAGATCATGATACGGGAGTTTATGAAATCGGATTCCCCGCGCAGCTTTGTTCTGATCACGACGATTGACCGGGACTTTTCAGGACTGCTGGAGAAACGCCTGCATTTCAGTGAGGACGCCAGAATCCGCTTTGTTCATCCTGTATATGATTCGGATTTATTAAAGAAAATCAGGGAAAACGCGTACGGATATTTTCACGGACATGAGGTGGGCGGTACGAATCCCGGTCTGCTGGAGGCATTGGGGAGTACCAGCCTGAATCTTTTGCTGGATGTCTGTTTTAACCGGGAGGTGGGCGCTGACGCTGCTCTTTACTGGGATAAGAGAGAAGGGAATCTGGCGTCTCTGATCGAAGAGGCGGATCGGCTGCCGGAGGAACGGCGGGCGGATCTGGGACGGAAAGCCCGTGCGAGAATTGCGGAGGCGTATAACTGGGAGGATATTGTGGATTCTTATGAAAAGCTGTTCCTGAGCCTGTAATGATTCCGGACTGATCTGATGCCCTCGCCGTACAGGGATCTGAAAGAACGCGCAGCGTACAGAGTGCAATGTGTTTCCTGCAGAGAGGATGGAGAGAATATTGTGAAAGTCATAGTGGCGAATTATCGGTATTTTGTGGCCGGAGGCCCGGAGAGATATATGTTCAGATTTATGGAAGCTGCCCGGCAGAGAGGAATCGAAGCGATTCCCTTTTCCGTCAACCTTCCGCAGAACGAAGATACCCCCTACAGCCGGTATTTTGCGAGCCCGCGGGCAGATGCCCTGATGTACGCGGATACCGGATTCTCTTTTCGAAATGTTCTTGGAACTCTGCGGGCAACGGTGTATAATACGGAGGCGGAGAGAAAACTGAGAAAACTGATCCGGGATGAGCGGCCGGATGTTTTATATATCCTGCATGAGGTGAATCACCTTTCGCCGTCCGTGATACGCGCCGCGAAAAAAGAGCACGTACCGGTGATCCACCGGATATCCGATTTTTTTATGTTCTGCGCGAGATATGATTTTCTGAACGGCAATCAGATCTGCGAAGCCTGTATACAGCGGAAGTATTCCCACGCGATTCGGAGCCGGTGCGTGAAAGGGTCTATGGCCGGGACGCTGCTCCGTGTGTCTGCCATGAAGCTGTATGACAGAATGAAGATATTTGACGATGTGGATCTGTTCGTGGTTCCGTCCGCTTTTACCGCGGGGAAACTGAAAGAGGGCGGGGTGGATCCCCAAAAAATCCGGCAGATTCCGACCTTTACGGACTGCAGTCATATCAGACCCTGCTATGAGAATCAGAAATATTTTCTTTTCCTGGGCAGGATGGCTCATCAGAAAGGCGTGATTTATGCAATCCGCGCCATGACTGATCTGAAGGATACCGGTTATGTCCTGAAGATCACGGGAACCCTGTCGGACACAGAGGAGGACAGGGATATCGGACGATATGTGGAGGAGCATGGACTTTCCGATGTGGTCCGGTTTGTCGGTTTTACACGTGGAGAAGAGCTTGAAACACTGATCCGGGGAGCCGTCTGTATCGTCTGTCCGGCCATCTGGTATGAAAACATGCCGAACACGGTGATTGAAGCTTATGCGTACGGCAAGCCGGTCGTGGCTTCCCGTCTCGGAAGCCTGGCGGAGATGGTTGAGGATCATGTGACGGGGCTGCTGTTTCGCCCCGGTGATGAAAAAGAACTGGCGGAAAAACTGAGATGTTTTATCTCAGATGAGGAACTGAGCGTGCGGCTGGGGAAAAACGCCCGGAAAAAATGTGAGACAGAGTATGGAGAGACTTTACATATGGAGCGATGGATGGAGAGCGTGCGGGAGCTGACGGATCGTTCGCACCGTTTTGCCCGGGAAACAGAAAACAACAGACAGGAGATGCCGACATGAGGAGGCGGACGGGCGCATTTCTCCCGGGACGCATCATTTATGCCATTGGCATCCGGGGCGGCCTTCGTTTCCTCGGGAGCAGGAGGTTTGTGCGGCTGATGTATCGCTGCAGAAACGGCATCTGGCTGAATCTGGACGAGCCGGCGACGTTTAATGAGAAATTACAGTGGCTGAAGCTGCATGATAAAAACCCGCTCTACCCGATCTGGGTGGACAAATACGCGGCAAAACAGTATGTGGCGGATTGCGTCGGCAAAGAGTACGTGATTCCGACCTACGGCGTGTGGGATTGTTTTGACGATATAGATTTCTCCACGCTTCCGGAGACATTTGTCCTGAAATGTACGCATGATTGCGGAGGCGTCTGCATCTGCCGGGGGAAGGACAGCTGGGACATGCACGCCGCGAAGCGGATGATAACGGCATCTCTGAAACGAAATTATTACTGGGTGGGGAGAGAATGACCTTACCGGGATGTGCCCCCGCGCATTCTGGCGGAACAATACCTGGGAACGGGGGAGAACCAGGAAGAATCTCTGACCGATTATAAGGTGCATGTTTTTTCCGGTGTGCCGAAAATCATTCTGGTGTGTACGGATCGTTTTTCGGCTCACGGAATGAACGAGGATTTTTATGACTGTGAGTGGAATCATCTGGACATCCGGAGAAAAAGGTATCCGAACCGGAAGGATTTCATCCCGAAGCCGGAGCATCTGGGAGAGATGATCTCTGTGGCGGCGAAGCTGGCCGGGGATGTCCCCTTTGTCCGGGTGGATTTTTATGAGACGGGCGGCAGACTTATGTTTGGCGAGATGACCTTATATCCGGCTTCCGGATTTGAGACATTTCTTCCGGAGGAAGCGGATCAGATACTGGGAGGTCTGCTTTCGCTGTGACTGCTCCCGGAGGAAGCGGGTCAGATGCCGGGGACTCTGTTTTCACTGTGAATACCGGATGACCGGAGGGTAAAATGGAAGATCATATACTGGTTCTTATGTCAGTCTGGAATGGTGAGAAATATATCGAAGAACAGCTGGACAGTATTCTGGAACAGGAGGACTGCCGGGTTCATCTCCTCATCAGGGATGACGGTTCATCCGACAGAACGCCCGCCATTCTGGAACGATATCAGCGCTTTCATGAGAATATGACGATTGTCCAGGATCGGAACAACATGGGGGCGGCGCAAAGCTTTATGTCTCTGCTGTGCCGGTCGGAGACATATCCTTTTTACGCCTTCGCGGATCAGGATGATATCTGGGACCGCAGGAAGCTGATTTCGGGAATTCGAATGCTGGAAAAGGAAGAAAAGCCCGCCGTTTATGCCTCGAACGCGGCTTTGATGGACGCGAAGGGGAACAGCATGGGCCGGCTTTTACATCGTTCAGGCATACATGTGAATATGGAAACCGTACTCTGCGTCAATCAGTTTCCGGGATGTTCGCTGGTGTTTAATGAAAGACTTGCCCGTATGGTCCGGTCTGCCGGGGTTCCGGAAGTGATGATTATGCATGATTATTATCTGACTACTGTATGCGCCCTGGTCGGCGGGAGTATCCGGTATGATCCCGTCCCCCGCATGTATTACAGGCAGCATGGGGACAATCAGATCGGCGTCAGCGCGGGAACCATGGAAAAGGTCAGGGATCGGATCAGGCGCGTCTGTAAAAAAAAGAAGGTTCCTGTTTATGAGCAGCTGAAAGAGATCTGCACGCGTTATGAGCCGTATATTTCTGCGAAAAACATGAGGTTTGCGAATCTCCTGATTCGGACGGAAACCTCTTTTTTCAGTCGATGCAGAGTCTGTTTTTCAGGGAGGGTTCATTACAAAAACATGAATCAGGCGCTGAGTCACAGGCTGGCGTTTTTGTTTGGCAATAAATAGCCGGTTACAAACATGACTATATGTATGGTGGGACAATGGATAGCGATAAAATCAGGGTTTTATTTGTGGAAAACGCGGGTCTGCTCTCGGCGGGAGCTTTTCAGAGCCTGGTGGTTCTGATCGGGCATTTGCGTGAATACGGAGTCGAGTCCCATATCATCCTGCCGGATCGGGCGGACGCGGCGGACGGCGTGCGGCTTCTGCGTGAAAAAGGGATCCCCTTTATGCAGATGCGGAGCTGTTCCTATACGTGGAATATCCGTCAGTCCGCAGGGCGCCGGGAGAGATGGAAGATGCCGTTCAAGGAGATGTTTGTGCGTCTGGCGTCCCTCCGTGCGGCGCGGTATGTGAGACGAAATAAGATAACCATCATTCATGAGAATACCTCCGCCTGTTATATGGGGATGTATGTGGCCCGCCTGACCGGAGCCAGACATGTATGGCATATACGCGAGTTCATGGAGGAGGATTTCCACATGGAGTTCCGGAACCGGAAACAGGCCATCCGCCTGTTTCGCCGTTCGGACGCAGTGATCGCTATTTCCGGCGCTATTTTTCGAAAATACGCGGGAGAACTGGATCAGGAAAGGCTGCATCTGATTTATAATGGCGTTCCGGGAGATCGTTTTTATAAACCGGAAAAGAAGATCTTTGAAGAGAAAGTGCCCTTGATCTTATGTGCCGGGAGGATCAATCCCGGAAAAGGACAGGATATACTGATTCGGGCCGTCGGCATTCTGAAGCAGAGAGCGTCACTGACCGTCCGGGTAAAGCTGGCGGGAGCCTGTGAGCCGGATCTGTATGAGAAGCTGTATGCCCTGGCCGCAGAATGCGGGGTGGAGGATGAGGTGGAGTTTCTGGGACACTGTAATGACATGCCGAAGCTGTATGAGCAGAGCGATATATATTGTATGTGTTCGCGCTGTGAGGCTTTCGGTCGGGTGACGGTGGAGGCCATGATGTCCGGCGATCTGGTCATCGGTTCTGACAGCGGAGGCACGTCAGAGGTGATTCGCCATGGACAGAACGGACTTTTGTTTGAGCCGGGAAATGCGGAGGATCTGGCGCGGCAGCTGCTGTACGCGCTCGGGCACAGACAGGAAATGAAAAAACTGGCTGACGCGGGGCGGACGGAGGCAATGAAAAAATATGAGTCCGGCATCAATGCCCGGCATGTTTATGAGCTGTACCGCAGCCTGTGAGAATCTGTCTGCCGCTTATATGAGAGGAGTACATATGATGGATGATATAAAAATATTATGCGTGACGCACAGGGACTTTGATGATTCCATACTTCCGGCAGGCTACCAGGTGGTCAAGGTCGGAAAAAGGATTTCCGATGAAACCGCGCTGTCCAGAGGATGGCTCTGTGATCATCCGGGAGACAACATAGCGGATGAGAATCCCTGGTACAGTGAGCTGCCGGCGCATTACTGGGGATGGAAAAATCTCCCCCCCTTCGGTCCGGTATGTCGGTCTGTGCCACTACCGGCGTTACTTTTTTGATTATCACAAAGAGTCAACAGCATATCAGGAGGATATTCTCACCACGGAGCGGATGAAGCAGATATTGCAAAAATATCGGGTGATACTTTCGATTCCCACCGTGAAGCTTCCGGGTAAGGCTGTCCTGTACAAAAACCGACCGGATGAGCAGCAGGATCCGCACTGGGTGATTGTGCGGGACATCATATACCGGGACTATCCTGAATACCGGGGATCCTTTGACCGCGCGCTGGCCGGGCGTTATACTGTCTGGGGAAACCTGCTGGTTACCTCCAGGGAAATATTTGACGAGTATTCCGCCTGGCTATTCGGACTTCTGAAAAAATATGATGCGGTAATCGCTGACCGTGGCGAGACCCGGAAGGCCAGAGTGGATGCCGCGCTGGCGGAGCATCTGCTTCTGATCTGGATGGAACACCGGTTTTCAGAGCATGAAATATTCCGGATGGAGGTGCGTAATACGGAGACGGACTCGTTTGTTGATTACAGCGGTACGCCTGTCGGAAATCTGGTTCATTTCATCAGATGCAGAAGGAAGCTTCTGCTGGCGGCGCGGAGACTGCGGATGTGTGTGCTGCTGGTCCGGCGGCGGGATAAGAATCGCTGAAATATGGATATCATTTTAAATGGACTTTTCCTCGTGATTGTGAAGGTGCTGAACAGTAGTATACGAAGGACGTAACAGATTATGGCCAGTGTAAAAAAGAATTTCGCATATCAGAGTGTCTATCAGGTTGTGGCGATCGTGCTGCCGCTCTTAACCTCTCCGTATATCTCGAGAGTGCTGGGGGCGGAAAAGATCGGGATTTACTCTTATACATACGCGGTCGCTTATTATTTCCTGATTGTGGCTCAGCTCGGCATAAAAAATTACGGAAATAAGGAAATAGCGGCTGCACGGGATGACGGAGACAGGCTGAATACCGTATTCTCGGAACTCCTGATCGTGCATGGTTTTTTTTCAACGCTGTCTGTCGCTGCTTATTACGCATATGTGCTGTTGTTTGTGACGGAGGATAAAACATGTGCGCTGCTGCAGGGATTCTGGGTGATCAGCGGTATGTTTGACGTTTCCTGGCTGTATTTCGGTCTGGAAAAATTCCGCATGACGGTGACAAGAAGCACGGTCGTGAAAATTGCGATGACAGCCTGTATTTTTCTCTTTGTAAAAGAAAGACAGGATCTGTGGATCTATATTACCATTATGGCGTTCGGAACTTTTCTGAGCCAGCTGGTCCTCTGGCCGTTTTTAAATAAGTATATTACTTTGAAAAGGGTAACCGTGAAGGGTATGCGGAGGCATATCTGGCCGATGTTTGTGCTGTTCCTGCCCACGATCGCGGTCAGCTTCTATAAGTATATGGATAAAATCATGCTGGGGCTGATTTCGGACAAGGTTCAGGTCGGATTTTATGAAAACGCGGAGCGGGCGATCAATATTCCGGTCAGCGTGATCGCTTCCTTCGGAACCGTCATGCTGCCCAGGATGTCCAACCTGGTCTCACGGGGAGATACGGAAAAAGGAAAACAGTATATATTAACTTCCATGAAATGGGTCATGTGCCTGTCGCTGGCTATGGCTTTCGGTATGGCGGCTGTGGCGGATAATTTTTCCGTGGTTTTCTGGGGGGACGAGTTTGAAGCCTGCGGGCAGCTGATTGTGATGCTCTGTATCACGATCCCGTTCCTGTCGTTTGCGGATATCATTCGCATGCAGTATCTGATTCCGGGAGGGAAAAACCATATCTATGTTCTGTCGGTGACAGTCGGAGCCATAGTCAATGTGGTCATTAACTCGCTGTTTATACCGAGAATGGGCGCAGAGGGAGCCGCGGTCGGAACAATCTTCGCGGAGATTTCCGTATGTGTCGTGCAGGCTGCCGCAGTCAGGAAAAATCTGCCTGTTTTTCTCTATTTGCGCAATATGGTATATTTTCTTCTGACCGGTATCCTGATGTTTGCGGCAGTGTATAAAATGGAGCAGAGTATGACGTATGGCGTGATTCATCTGCTGCTGCAGATACTGACCGGTGTAGTGATATACGGCATTTGTGCCCTGATTTACTTTACGGTGACCGGTGATGAAACGCTTCGGAATATGGCAGGACGGTTCAGGAAATAAGAATCCTTCAGGCTTGGTTCTGAAAATCGGGGACAAATAACAGCAATGCGTGTAATTCACACAGGATGAGATTGACATATGGCAGAGAGATTAAATAAGGAAAGAGTTGACTATATTGATTTTATAAGAGGCATTGGTATTTTTTTGATGGTATGTGCTCATATCCCGTTTTCCGATAACTTTGTGCATTATGTTCATGCTTTTCATATGCCATTGTTTTTCTTCGTCTCCGGGGCACTTTTGAAACCGGGGAGGGGAACAGCGGCTCTTCTGAGAAGAACAAAAAAGCTGTTGGTGCCATATATTTCGTTTTCAGCTGCAGCTTATCTTGTATGGTTTTTATATAAATTTGCCCACGGTTTGAGAGAGACTTCAGAGTTCCTGCTGCCCCTGAAAGCAATTTTGTGGAATAATTCTTCAGATGATATGCCGATCGCAGGGTCTTTATGGTTTTTGACTGCCATGATCATACTGCAGGCAGTGGTTTTCTTTTTAGAAAAGATTCACTACAAAACGGTAAAGTGTTTTATAATTGTGATTTTATTATGCTTTGGAACGTGCGAGACAATCATACTTCCATTCAGACTTCCATTCTCTGCCGGAGCGGCATGTGTTGGTTTGTTTTTCTTTTATGCCGGTAAGGTATTCATGAAATACTGGTGTGAGAAGATGAAAGACAGGGTTACCTGGAAGTCGGTTATTTTGTGCTTAATTCTTATGTTTATAATGGTCTTTCCGATCATGAAAAACGGGCTGTTGAACATGAGGACAGGGTCATATGGCTTAATTCCTTTAGCAGTTTTTGATGCTGTCATCAGTCTGATTCTGATTTGGGTATTGGCATACAAAACAACAGCAGCACTAAAGAAAGTGAAAATTGGAGAATTACCTGTAAAATATATAAGAAAGATGGGAGAGTATTCCATTATATACCTCTGCCTGAATGAACTTGTAATCTTCTTTTGCAGGAGCGGTTTAACTAAGATTGTGCCTGACATAAGCAGATATATGATTGCGATTGTGTCATTTGTTGTACTGTTCTTTGCAACTCTGTTGATAACACATACAAGACTATCTTGTTTTGTCGGATTGAAACCGATAAAATTTTAAAATTTGCAAAATGGTTTAACGAGAAATACTGAATTCCGGTTTTTATAAAATGGGAGAGAGTATAAATGTTACAAATAACTATAGATGACAAAACAGTTGACAGAATACTGGTCTGGGTCATGTATTTGCAGTTGGTAATACTGGAATTTTTTGGCCTTGGAAATATGCTGAATAAGGTTATTTCTGTTGTTATCTTACTCAGAATCTTTTCAAGGTATGGAGGATTTGCCATACGGCAGAGGGCGTTCTGTTTAGCAGTTTGCAGTTTGTTGCTGTATTTATTGAGCGGGATATTTTCATCGGATATAAACCTGTCAACTTTGTATAGTAATTTGTTGAATATAGTATACCCTATGATCTACTCTTTCTATATTTACATATTATTCAGATGTCAAAGCGAGGTGATGGATCATTTTATAGAAAAAGGCGCGTGGGTATTTAATCTGACTATGGTTGTGAATTTTTTTGTTTTATACCGACAGATAACAGTGCCGTATTCTATAAACGCCGTACCTGTCCGTACAGAAATAGGGTATTATGAAGATTTGATATCCGGTCTTTTTCAATATGCTTCCACGCATATAGTATGCCTTTTCACATGCTTTATTGTTGTATATAATCTGGCGAGAAGAAAACGTTATGACAACATGGGCAGGAGAATGCTGACGTATATATTTGTCCTGCTTGTTATAATTATATCTGCTGTAATCGCTTTACAAAGTGATAATAAGGCATTGTTCCTTATCATGCCGCTGATAATTTTTGTCTATTTCTGGCTGCTGCATGCAGGCAATGGACATAGGGGAACTCTGAAAATTGTATCAGGAATCTGCTTCGTATTTGTGATTTTAATTGTTTTATACAGTATGATTCCGTCGGTCCATAATTTTCTGGATGATAATGTCCTGAGTATGTTTAATCTTGTTTCAAATGCGTATCGTCTTGGTAATAGCACAAACGGAAGTTCTGAACGTATCGCGATGCTCCTATATGCTCTGAACGAAGCGTCGACATGGTTTTTTGGAAAAGGCTTTGGTTCTTCCGGTATATTTGCAAGCGGTTATCTGGGATTTGAACATTTTGGGCAGTCTGATCTGGCTCTCATGCTCATCCTGGGCGGATTCTGGTATACATTTATCATGGTCTGGTTCTATATCAATATGTTTAATCAGATTGTTGGCGGGGAATATCGGCTGACGGGAATGCAGAGAGCGGGAATTTTAGTTCTGTTTCTGTGTGTGGCCATATATACGCATTGCATGACCACAACCGATACGGCGATATGCATGATGCTGATTGTCTCAGCATACAGGTCAGGACTCAGAAATATTCATGGAGACATCTCAGATATAGAACAGAGCTGTTCTTAAAAAATCTGGAAAGCAGGGAGAAAGGATGATGGCAACGGCGAAGAGAATAGAATGGGTTGACATCGGAAAGTTCATATGTATTATGTTTGTCATGCTAACGCATCTGCAAAGCGGGTCGGATGCATTAGATCTGTTTTATGGTCCGTTCATGCTGACTACATTCTTTTTTCTTTCCGGTTATGTCCACAGGCAGCCCGCTACATTCAAAGAACATTTTACCAAAAAGGTAAAAGGTTTATTTGTACCCTGGCTGATATTCAGCAATTTCAATATCCCGTTATCAGCGGTTATTTCATTGAGAACTACAGATACCCGATCTGAACTGATATGGAATGCCTTACAGATCAGAGGTTCAGGGGACGGAATCTGGTTTGTGGCGGCGCTGTTTGTGGCATTCATTCCCTTTTATTTTGTTATTAAATGGAATAAGCCGGTTCATGCCTGTGTGCTTTCGTTCGTTCTCTCATTGATAAGTGTGCTGTATAAAAATCTTATGAATCCGGAATTCCTGCCGTGGGGAAGTACAGCTCTTCCGTGGCATGCGGAATATATGTTCCAGGCCATGCTGTGGATGGTTCTCGGATATTATTTCAGAGCGTATGCGGAAGAAGGTTTCAACAGGCTGAATACCACTGGAAACAGAGTGATTTTGTGGGCTGTGTATCTGATCACAGCGTATATTCCGGCGGAAAGGTGGGGGGATTATTGGACCATACCATTCTCTTACATCAGAAGCATTCTGGGAATACTTGCGATCATATCCATCTGTAAGGTGATAAAAACCAACAGATACATCCGTTTTGTCGGTGCTAATACGCTGACGTATTTTGCGTTACACGGGAAGCTGTATGCCGTGATTGAGGCGGTGCTTGGAAAGTTCAGTATGTACGGAGTGATGCTTGACAATGCGGTTACTTCATCCATTGTGGCTGTGGTTATCACAGTCGTCATGTCTTTTATACTGATCATCCCTGCAACGATTATTAACAGATGGTTCCCATGGGTGGCAGGAAAAAAATATACGAAAACAAGTGGGGCTGTAAAATGACAGAAGCCGTAATAATCATGGCAGTGACGATTGGAATCATTCTGGCAATTGTTCTGTGTCAGAAACCTGTAATCAATGCATCAGCAGATGTATTTGACAGACATACTACAAATACACTTAAGGGTGCTGCCATACTGTTGGTGTTTATTCATCACTGGGGATATTTGACATCAAAAATTTACTATGATCATTATGAGCATTCTATTCTCGGATATCTTGCCGTAACTGTATTTTTGTTTGTCGCCGGATATGTGACGCAGTTTCAGTACCAGAAGCGGGGGAAGATCTATGTGGGTCGGCGATTTATTATAAGTAAGCTGCAAAGGATTTATCTTCCGTATGTTCTTGTGGTGATTCTCTTTGCAGTCATTGGTCGTCATGAGATCGGAGTTGCGGTAAAGAGTATATTCAATGTCACAGAGAACTGGTTTCTCACGACTATATTAGTCTATTATTTCATATTTTTCGTGATTCAACATATGATTGCGGAGGACAGATTCCGGACTAAGATTGCAATGTGGTGTATCAGCATGATTGTTTACAGTGTCGTGTGCGGTATGCTGACCGGTAAGAGTGTCTGGTACAATACGGCGTGGGCATTTCCGATTGGGATTATGGCAGCTTATGTGAACAGGACAGGTGAAAATAAGGGTTTAAAAAAGCTCTTACTTTTCCCGGTTTTGATATGTTTCATTGTCTCATTGATGCTTGCATTCTTTGCAATTCATTATACGGTAATGAGCATTGTGTCCTCTGCCTGTTTGTCCGTGCTGCTCTGGGAATGGGGAAGGAAATTCCATGTTAAGAATAAGATTCTTGAGTATATCGGTACGCTTTCCTGGGAATTTTACCTGATTCATGTGAACGTGTTATATATTGTAATGGACAGGACGGACAACAGTATTGTCATCATCGCATTGAGCTTCGCCATTACCTTTGTTTTGGCGCTGGTTTTTCGTTTTGCTGTGATGGTAACGGACAAAGCAGTTCCTTAGTTATATGTCACTCTCTGACCACGTACCTGCTGTTGGGTCAGACCGAAAACGTTGTGGTTTCGAGCATCCGTCCCATCGCGGAACGATTTTTCATGGACAGATGCTGTTGCGAGTCTCGTTGACGTGCTTCGATTTTTCTGCTATGATTGACAGGATTGTGCGGACGCAGAACCAGAAACAGTCTGCAGACTGCTGCTTTCGGCAGAGAAACCATGATTTTAACAGGAATGCGGTGAAGGCTGCAGTAGCCCGCCGCATAGGAGTTATAGGGGATGAGCACGGCAATGTCTCTTTTTCAATATGATTTTATGAAGTGTGCCTTTGTCGCGATCCTGATCATCACACCCCTGTTCGGGGTGCTCGGAACGATGATCGTGAGCAACAAAATGGCATTTTTTTCGGATGCCCTGGGACACTCGGCGCTGACCGGCATCGCGGTGGGCGTGATCTGCGGACTGGGGGATAGCAGCCTCTCCATGGTGCTGTTCGGCGTCGCGTTTGCGCTTCTGCTCAACTGGATCCGGAGCAGGAATGTTTCCTCGACGGATACCATCATCTCCGTGTTTTCCTCCTGCTGTATCGCGGTCGGGCTGGCGATCCTTTCCAGAGGAGGGAACTTCAGCAAATATTCCAGCCTGCTGCTGGGCGATGTGCTGAGTATCACACGGCAGGAAATTGTATATTTGCTGTTGATTTTTATCGCGACAATCGTGTTCTGGATCATCTGCTACAATCGTCTTCAGGCGCTCAGCCTGAACCGGACGCTGGCAAAGAGCCGAGGTTTCCGGATACGGCTGATCGAGAATCTGTTCTCCGTTTTTGTCGCGCTGGTCGTCATGCTGTCCATCAAATGGATCGGTATTCTGCTGATCAATGCACTTCTGATCCTGCCGGCGGCTTCCTCCAGGAATATGGCGGAAAATGTCAGGGAGTATCATTTTTTCTCGATTGTATTTTCAATGTTTTCCGGGATCGCGGGGCTGTTTCTTTCCTATTATACGGACATGGCGACCGGACCGATGATTGTGATCCTGGCGTCCGTTATTTTTTTCGCGAGCTATTTCTATGGAAGGAATCGGTGACAGACAGTTCACGGCGACCGGCAGATAACGCGCAGTGACAGACGGGCAGATGACAACGACAGATGCGGAAATTACAGTGTATAAGAGAAGGGGAGACGCAGATACAATATGCAAAAATCAGATCTGAATTTTTTGAGACAGCATAAACCGACACTGATCGGCATGGACAGATGCCGGAAGGCGGCGGTCTGTATTCCGCTGATTGAGACAGAGGACGGATATGACCTGCTGTTTGAGGTGCGTTCCTCATCGATCGAATGCCAGCCGGGGGATATATGTTTCCCGGGCGGGATGGTCGAGCGGGGAGAGGATACGCAGTCGGCAGCTCTGCGGGAACTCGGAGAGGAGCTTTTGCTTTCTCCGGATCAGGCGGAACTGCTCGGACTGATGGACGTGCTTGGCGGAAGCCGGCTCTATGTATATCCGTATGCGGTGCTTCTGTCGGATTATCAGGACACGTTCAGTGCGGATGAGGTGGCATCGGTATTCCGGGTTCCGCTGTCTTTTTTTCTTGAACATGAGCCGGAGATCTATCACACAACGATGAAGGTGATTCCAGAGGAGAATTTTCCCTATGACCGGATTCACGGCGGCCGGGCCTACGCGTGGAGAGAACGCCGGGAGGAGGTTCTTTTTTATCAGTATAAAGAACATACCATCTGGGGAATGACGGCAAGGATGGTGTGCTCTTTTGCGGAAATTGTAAACAGGGAACACCCCTGTGCATAAAAACAGCAGCCTGCAGGCTGCTGTTTTTACATAGGGAGATTTGAGTTATGAAAATGTATTTTTATTGAACTGGTGAGGTTCAATAAAATCTATCAAAGTAAAGTGTATATCTTTTTGATGAAATTATCATATAAAAGAAATGTGAGCAAACTGTGTCAGGATTATTAAACCTGAAAAAATAAAATCTTAAAAGAAAATGGAGAAATATAAATAAATTATAAAACATAAAACGAGGTGGTTCTTTATAAACAACATGACTGTACAATAAAATCAAAATAGTTCCTTGAATAATCCTGCCTGTTATGTTACATTTTATCCATCAGCCGTTTTCTGACGGCAGGAAATTCAGTATACAGCCGACATGACTGTATCCTATGTGCGTATCGCACAGCATTCAATTGAAAACAGGTATTGTACAGGAGGGCGTGTGTATGTTACACTATAGCCATATCAATCATGCAGTGTCTTGTGTGTATCTCCGCCTTCCGGAAGGAGGAGATGTTTATGGGAATTATTTCACCAAAGTATGACTATTGCATGAAGGAATTGTTTTCCAACGAGCTGCAGGTTGCCGTATTTAAACACTGGGACAAGAGGAACCTGTTCTATCTCGCGAAGATGTATACGGATGACCTGCGCATGGGGGAGCGTTACGGACGGCTGAAACGGTGCATCTGCATCAGCATACTGGATTTTGATTACACCGGCAGTGCAGATTATCATACGGATTACCGTCTGCGGGACAGAAAAGGGAATGAGTTTTCGGATCAGTTTGAGATACATATCATTGAGTTGAGAAAGAAATTAGATGACACAGAGCTGTCGAACTGGGTTCGGTTGTTTAACGCGGAAAGCGAGGAGGATTTGGATATGATCAGGACAAAGAACCCCGGCATTACAGAGGCGATTCAGGAGGTCAGGATTATGAGCCTTGGGAAAAGGATGCGTCTGCGTTATGAGGCTCATCTGAAAGAAGTCCGGGATCGGAATGCCCGGGAAGAATATGTCCGCGATGAGGGCATCGAACAGGGATCTGAGCAGAAACTGATTTCACTGATAGAAAGAAAACTGGCGTTAGGTCAGTCTGTGGATCAGATTGCGGAGGATCTGCTGGAACCCCCCGAACGTATTCGTGAATTCATGGCGCAGATCCGGAAGGATAAACCCTGAAATTTCCCAAATTGAGCAGAATTGAGCAGAAAGGAAGATTCCCTGCACTGCAGGTTTGTGGGCTTTGTCAGGAGTAAGCAACAATTTGTTCGTGCCGGGTTGACAAGAATGGGGGCAAAGTTTATACTTTTAGTGTGAAAAATTGATAATGGAAGGGTTACAGTGTAACCGGAAGAGGAGGAGACAGATATGTTTGAATTGACCGGAAAAATCGCGTTGGTTACCGGTGCTGCGGCGGGACTCGGTCAGGCCATTGCCGCGACATTTGCAAAACAGGGTGCGACCGTTGTGCCGACAGATCGTCCCGGCGTATCGCTGGATCAGACGATCGCCATGATCAAAGAGTCCGGCGCGGAGGATGTGTACACGCATGAACTGGATGTTACCTGCCAGAAGTCCATTGATAAGACTGTGGAGGATGTGGTCGCGAAGTACGGACGGATTGATATTCTTGCGAGCAACGCGGGATCGAACCGCCCCATGCCGCTGGAAGATGTGACGGAGGAGGTCTGGGATTCCGTTCTCAATGTAAACTTAAAGGGCGGTTTCTTTGTAGCCAAAGCGGTGGCAGCTGTGATGAAAAAACAGAACAAGGGCCGCATTATCTTCACCAGCAGCCAGGCAGGACTGGTGGCCCGGGAGAATCAGCAGCCTTACTGCGCGAGCAAGGGCGGTATCAATGCGATGGTGCGCGGACTTGCTTTTGATCTGGCGCCGTTCGGCATCACGGTAAACGCGGTGGCGCCGTGTTTCGCCATGACGGAGCTGACGAGAGCTCGTCTGGAGGATCCGGATTATCGCAAGATGGTACTCGGCATGATTCCGGTAGGACGCTGTGTGGAGCCTTCCGAGGTGGGGGCGGCATTTTCCTATATCGCTTCCGAAGAGGCATCCATGATCACCGGACAGACGATTGTCATCGACGGCGGTTGGACCATGTGG
>JAJQEU010000073.1 GCA_021201535.1 Clostridiales bacterium
TCAGACATGAAAAATGAGTTGGATGGCAAAGTTACTTTTGACACCTTAACCAATTTTTCTATTACAAAAGGCCGTCCCATTTTCGAAACGGCCCAAAGACATACGGATTGAAGGCATAAATCAAACGGACTGTTATACAGACTTTTCTTTTGCCTGAAGAACCTTTTGTATATCCCGTACCAGCGTGATAACGGTAAGCACTCCCGCACAGATCATAATCAATAACCCCAGATTCTGATTCACATAATCGCTCTCCCAGACTGCAAGGCGAATCGTCGGCAGCTGAAAAGACACGCCTTCCAGAGCTGCTTCCATAATACTGTTCCCCAGCAGAGTCAGAATTCCGCAAACCTCCGCCGTGATGAAAACACACAGAAGCACACTGAGCCTTGTATAGCGAAAAAGAACAAATATGCCCCAGGCGATCGCCGTGAAGAGAATACCAGACAAAATCGCGCCTTTTGTATTCCCGTTATTCAAAGTACCGGCAAACAGGTTCCCGAATAAAACCAGCAGCCAGATCAGCCCCGTGTCCACCGCCATACAGATCAGTCCTTTATGCCGGAGGATCGGATGTGTCAATGCAGAAGTGTGCAGAAGCACCGGCAGAAAGGCGCTGAGCAGACCCAGACTGACTCCAGTCAACGCCATGGGGAACCAGTGTTCGTACTCCGCCTCCACATTGGCAAGGCGGCACACGGCCAGAAGCAGGATCAGCGAGCCGTAAGCGCACCAGAAAACAGCGTGCAGCTTTTTACGCTTCACCAGCACCGGCACATTAACAAAGGAAAAAATCAGCAGCAACGATGCCAGCACGACGAAAAAGGTCGCCAATCCATTCCCTGTAGCCAGACCCCAGATAAAAACAGAGATCAGGGCAGCAGCATAGCACAGATATGTAATCCATGAATACACACGGATCACCCTCAGATAACCGCGGGACTGTTCCTCTATCTCACGCTGATGCATGTCATCGCTGGCCGTCAGGAGCTCATGCTCCGATATATGCAGGATTTCACACAGACTGGTGACCAGCGTAATATCCGGATAGGAGAGACCGCGCTCCCACTTGCTCACCGCCGATTCGGAGACAAAGAGCTGACTTGCCAGTGCTTTCTGTGACAGCCCGGCCGCCTTTCTTTTTTCTAAAATATATTTCCCGAATGTTTCTTTTTGTTCCATGATTGGACTCCTTTCCGTCACTCGAATAGTTCCGCCCTGCAGGAGCTGAGTCTTTTATAACATATTTGGAAAAAAGTTCAATCTTTTTCCGCAAAATCGAGACTGGAGTGTTGGTCGAGTTCGGAATCAGTCTGTGTTATTCCCTGAAACGCAACTGTTCAGTACTTTCACAGTTACGAAGAAAAGTCCATTAAGCAGGATGGCCGGTTTCCCATACGGAAAAAAATCCGTGATCCATCGGTCCGCTTCCCGCTCCGAGATCCAGCATGGCAGACAACGCTCCCGTCAGATATTCCTTCGCCAGCCGGATTGAGGTCTTCATATCATATCCCTTTGCAAGATTCGCAGCGATGGCACTGGATAACGTACAGCCCGTACCATGTGTGTTGGGATTGTCAATGCGTGTCCCGTAAAACCACTCTGTTTTTTTATTTTCACGGTACACATTCCGATATAGAACATCATCCGCACCCTGCAGGCCATGTCCACCCTTTAACAGAACAGAACAGCCATATGTTTCACCAATACGCTCCGCCGCATCCCGCATCTGCTCCGCCGTGGATATGCACCATCCGGTCAGCGCCTCCGCTTCGGGAATATTCGGCGTCAGCAGGTCAGCCAGCGGAAACAGACTGTTTTTCATAGTTTCAAGCGCCCTCTCCCCGAGCAGCGCAGATCCGCTGGTCGAAACCATGACCGGATCGACCACGATATTCTTCGCTCCATAAAAGGACAATCTGTCTGCGATAACCCGGATCAGCCCGGTGGAGGAGACCATACCCACCTTCACCGCATCCGGATAAATGTCCTTAAAAACACAGTCCAGCTGCTGCGCCAGAAATTCCGGCGTCGATTCCTGTACAGCCGTCACCCCGGTCGTGTTCTGCGCAGTCATGGCCGTAATCGCACTCATGGCGTACACGCCATTTGCCATCATCGTTTTGATGTCCGCCTGAATACCGGCGCCGCCGCTGCAGTCGCTGCCGGCGATCGTCAGTGCTGTTTTACTCATAATCGTTCTCCCTACACATAATTATCATCTTGCGACTCAGATACACATGACTTCATAATACTTACAACATATGACTGCTGTCATAAATTCTGCGCGCATCCTGCTCTGATACCTGGTTGGGATGTGCAGCATACAATTAGAACCATACAGGCTTCATTCCGTCCGCTGCAGCATCTGCTCCGTCCGCCGCCGTAGCTCGCGTACGGCCGTTTCAATCTTCTTCTGCGCAAAAACAGCGCTGACCACCGCGATGCCGTCAATCCCACTGCCGCCCAACTCTGCCATATTCTCCACAGTGATACCGCCGATCGCCACGACAGGAATTGATACCGCCCGACAGATCTCGCACAGCCGATTTTTCGTGATATTCTGCGCATCCTGTTTCGTCCCGGTCGAAAATACAGCGCCGACGCCCAGATAATCCGCCCCCTGCCGCTCAGCATAAAGCGCCTGTTCAACTGTCCGCGCGGAAACACCGATGATTTTTTCCGATCCGAGAATCGCCCGCGCGGCACCGGCTTCCATATCTTTCTGCCCCACATGAACACCGGCCGCATCCACCGCCCGGGCTATTTCAACATGATCATTGATGATCAAAGGGGCCTCATATCTGTCACATAATTCTTTAATCTGAAATGCTTCCTGTAAAAATAATTCCCGGCACAGATTTTTTTCCCGAAGCTGAAGAAGCGTAACGCCTCCCCGCAATGCCTGTTCTATCTGATCATACAGCGTCCCGCCCCGTAGCCACGACCGGTCGGTTACGGCATAGAGCAGAAGATTTTTTCTGTCAAAATTCATCATTTCCCTCTACTATTCAAAACATACTCTGCTGTCACATTAAACCTTTACATTCGTATGCTGCGTTTCCTGATTACGCGGGAAAAATATCCTGCAACATATAATCATCAACGTCATAACATACTACGCAGGATAAAGGCAGCTCTTATTTAATCAGATCCGCAAACTCTGCCTGCGCCGCCCGGGCCAGATCATCAGGTGCAAGTTCAATTTGAGAACCAATCCTGCCGCCACTGACAATGATCGTCGGCCGCTGTTTTGCCGAGCTGTCAATGCGCGTCACATACTGTTTTTTCATGCCGATTGCCGTACAGCCGCCGCGAACGTAACCGGTAACCCTGTTGATATCACGCACATGAATCATCTCCACATGCTTCTCACCCACAACCCGTGCCGCTTTCTTTAAATCCAGTTCCTCCGCGATCGGGATAACGAATACAAAGTAATTACTGCTGCTGCCCACAGTTACCAGCGTCTTATAAACCTTTTCATACGGTAATCCCAGTCCGTCCGCGATCTGCAGACCGTCCACAAACTCCTCACACTCGTATGTGTAATGCTGAAACGGGATCTCCATCGACTCCAGAATGCGCATCGCGTTTGTCTTTATCTCTTTCTTCTTCGCCATCTTCTGTTCTCCGTATTATTTACAGGAAATGTCTTAATGTCGTTTCCTTTGCGCCAGACGCAAGACTGCGCAGGCAGCCATTCCTCATGCGTCAGTACGTTTTGTTATTATAAAAAATAATTTATTTCTGAAAAATGTTTTTTGTATATACGGTTTTTAATTTTTTTTGTCACCAAAATGAAAGTTTATCATCACAATTTTTCATTCTCAATCCGTCCGATATTTCGTATAAAATCTCCTTTATGCGCGAATACTGATATCACAGAGGAACAATCTTTTCATAGTTAATACTGTGAACGGTTTGCATCGTTCCTGAAATAATTACAGTATTCAGATTTATAAAATACGGCATACAGATTTATAAATTTACAGCGTACAGGTGAAAGGATATCAAATATGAGCATTTATGATTACACAGTAAAGGACGGTACAGGACAGGATGTGGCGTTATCAGATTACAGAGGAAAGGTGCTTCTGATTGTAAACACTGCTACCGGCTGCGGATTTACTCCCCAGTACGAAGGACTGCAGGCTCTTTATGAAAAATATGCGGACAAAGGATTTGAAATTCTGGATTTCCCATGCAACCAGTTTGCGGGGCAGGCTCCGGGAACCGATGAAGAAATCGCGAACTTCTGTACCGGCAGATACGGAGTCACCTTTCCCCGGTTTCACAAGATCAATGTCAACGGCGCAAACGCAGATCCGCTCTATACGTATCTGAAATCGCAGGCCGGCGGTGTAATGGGAAGTAATATCAAATGGAACTTTACAAAGTTCCTGGCAGACAGGGAAGGAAACGTCGTTGCACGATATGCTCCTTCAAAAACGCCGAAGACTCTGGAGAGCCGGATTGAAGAACTGCTGTAAAAAGACTGCGGCAATCACAGCCTGATACGCCAGCTTCACAGCCTGAGAGCAGCAAAGTGCATCCCCGCGGAGCTTTTTTGTCATATAGGAAAGTGCGGAGAACTTTCCTATATGATAAAAAAGCTTCCGGGGAAATATCCTCAGAAGCCTTCATTAGTTATCAATTTGAAAATCACCTGTTGTCAACTTACAAGTTGTCCCATCCTGTCTCTTACTACAATCCTCAAAACATATAATTCCCGTATGGATCGGATGGGACTTCCGCAGCTACCCGTCTATCCAGAGCAACATTCTCTTCAATATATCTCTTCTGTGCTTCCCCGGCAGTATCCTCATGCATAAATTCTCTGATCACTCTGTCAAAACATTCAGGACACAGATAGGGTGCCACAACTGACTCACTGGTTTCCTCTGACAGTCGAACCTGTTCTTCAAAGCTAAAATCAGTCAGTTCTCGTTTACCTGGCAAATCCATTTCTTACACACTCCAGTATTCTGTGCGCACATTCCTCCGGCGATTCCTCATCAGATACATTAAAAGAATAGTCATAATCCGAATACTGCCCCAGATATGTCCGGTAATCCCGCGCGATTGCCTCCTCATAGCTTTCTCCTTCCGCGACGAGAAAACTTCTGTTTTCCCTCTTTGCTCTGGCTATCACCGTTTCAACATCCGACTGCAGGCGGATAATCACGCCGTTTTCCCGCAATCGCGCCACGCTATGTTTGTGCGAGACTGACAAAGCACCGGTCGCAATGACCAAACCATCCTTCCCGGCCATTTCTTCTAACACTTCAGGCTCTATACGGCAAAAGATTCTGGAATACAGAAAATAATTAAGCTGTGCCTCTTTTAATTCTATCATGGTTAGCTCAGATGCCACATCGTCTGTATCCACAAATTTAAACTCCGAGATTTCTGATATTGCCTTCCCCACAGTGGTTTTTCCGGCTCCTATTGTTCCAATCAATACAATATTCATTCCATCCCTCCGTTATCTTATAAATTCAAATTAAATATGTAACAAACTATTCATGCTGACAATTCCGGTACTTCATCTTGTATTCTATATTCCTGTTACATTACATCAGACAATACTTTACCTGAATTATTCACGGTATAACAGCTAATCCCGCTGAAAGCCGCCTGGTTACTG
>JAJQEU010000123.1 GCA_021201535.1 Clostridiales bacterium
GGCATCCATGATCACCGGACAGACGATTGTCATCGACGGCGGTTGGACCATGTGGTAATTCAGACGCTGCGATTTGCGATTCACGGAATTATGGAGTTAGGCAACATCCCCGTGGATAATCGTGAGGATTCGATTCGCGGCTCATTGAATCATGGAGGCGGAGAACCGCGATCCGTTCATGGTAAAACTGAAATATATATCAGAAGGAGTTACGGGGCAGTAATGTATAAAGTGAACGAAAATATTTCGAAAATATTTTCAGGTTTGTGCACACTTTCGGGGCGGGATTTGGTACTATAATAACTGTAAAACCCCCAATACATTATATAGTTTTTGCTTCCCCCATAGCAAAAATACCTTCTCTTTAGGAAAGAACAGCCATAATCTGGCTGTTTTTTCGTTATAACCGGTTATTTTTCCCTGTCATCTGAATGGCTGTGTGCCAATGTTTCAAATGAACCCGGGATTGCTTTTTTATAAAGAATCGGATATACTCTAATCGATTCTTTCCGGTGAACGACAAAGGGGTCTGTCATTCGCCGGATCAGAGACGACGAAATGTCGTTGCCTATCGAATGATTGCGGCGGGACGGGAATGATTATGAAAATAAAAAACGAAAAACGAAAAGCCCGGGGTCTTCATATTATTATTGTCGGCTGCGGCAAGGTGGGGAGTACGCTGGTAGAGCGGTTGATCCCGGATAATCATGACATCACAGTGATTGATCAGCGGGCTTCCAGTATTCAGCAGCTCACGGATCGGTTTGATATCATCGGGATTGTCGGGAACGGCGCCAGCTTTTCGGTGCAGCGTGAGGCCGGTGTCGATCAGGCGGATGTTCTGATCGCTGTGACGGAATCGGACGAGCTGAATCTTCTCTGCTGTGTGGTTGCAAAGCGATCGGCACAGTGTGATGTGATCGCGCGGGTGCGCACGCCGGAATACAGTGCGGAGGCGGATTATCTGAAGGAGAAGATGGGTCTTGCCATGATCATCAATCCGGATCAGCAGGCGGCAAATGCCATCGCCCGGATTTTATATATGCCGACCGCTCTGTCGGTGAATGTGTTTGCCGGCGGTCAGGCGGATATGATCCGGCTGAAGCTGCCGGAGGGGAATGTGTTGACGGGAAAGAAGATCATGGATCTGGGCAGCGAACGGCTGAGCGATGTCCTGATCTGTGCGGTGGAGCGTGACGGAGAGGTGGTGATCCCGGACGGCTCGTTTGTCCTTCAGGCAGGGGATGTGATCGCCTTTATCGCGCAGATACGGAACGGACGCAACTTTTTGAAAAAAACAGGGTTACGGACGCATCAGGTGCGCGATACGATTTTGCTGGGCGGCGGGCGCTGCGCATATTATCTGACCCGGTATCTTCTGGAAGCCGGGATTTCCGTGAAGATCGTGGAGAAGGACGAGAAGCGCTGTGAGGAGCTCAGTAACCTGCTTCCTCAGGCGATTGTGATCAACGGAGACGCCTCCAATGCCGATCTGCTCGGCGAGGTGGGGATTGAGACGGCACAGTCTGTGGTGGCGATGACCGGCATCGACGAGGAAAATATTCTGCTGACCATGTATGCCCGAGAGATATCCAATGCGAAGCTGATCACCAAGGTTAACCGGCTCAGCTTTCATCAGGTGATCGAGAATCTCGATCTGGGAAGCCTGATTTTTCCGAAATATATCACATCGGAGGCGATCGTCGCCTATGTGCGTGCCAGGGCGGCACAGATGCACAGCGACATCGAGACGCTGGTGCAGCTGTTCAGCGACCGCGTCGAGGCGATTGAGTTTCTGGTGGGGGAGGATACCGGAGTGACGGGGATTCCGCTGGCTGACCTGCGGCTCCGCGATCAGATGCTGATCACCTGCATCAATCACAGGGGCAGGATCATCATACCGCGCGGGCAGGATGTCATCTGTCCCGGCGATACCGTGATCATTGTGACGACTCACACCGGAATCAATACGATTGACGACATACTCGTGTAAAATGTTGTCAATAGACAGACAGATGTGCATGTTTACATGCACAGATGCCTGTCTATTAGACAACTTAGCCGGTATGAGCAAGAAGGGCGGTAGCCCGGATTGCGAATACCGGCAGCGATTGCGAGAGTGCGGAGCACGGAGCAATCGTATTTTACAAAATGTTGTCAATAGACGGACTTATATTTTTTCAGAAGGAATAGATGATGAATAAATCTATGATTCGATATATTTTAAGCTGGATACTGACTCTGGAGGGGATTTTCATGCTGCTCCCGTGGGTAACAGGGCTTTTGTACCATGAGGATTCTGCCTGGTATTTTCTGATCGTCGGTGTCTGCTGTGCCTGCGTGGGGCTGGTTCTGACCCGGTTTAAACCGAAGCGCACGGTTTTTTATATGCGTGAGGGCTGTATCGCGACGGCGCTGAGCTGGATCATGATCAGTCTGGTCGGCTGTCTGCCTTTTGTATTCAGCGGGGAGATTCCGTCCTTTACGGACGCGCTGTTTGAGACGGTCTCCGGTTTTACAACGACGGGGGCGACGATCCTGAATGACGTGGAGTCTCTGTCGCACTGTATGCTGTTCTGGAGAAGCTTCACTCACTGGCTGGGCGGAATGGGCGTCCTGGTTTTCCTGCTTGCTGTGATCCGTATGAGCGGCGGTTCCAATATGAACCTGATGCGCGCGGAGACGACCGGTCCCTCGGTGGCGAAGCTGGTTCCGAAGCTGATGCATTCCGCGCGGATCGTTTACCTGATCTATATCGGGCTGACCGTCCTGATGCTCGTGCTTCTGCTCGCGGGGCGGATGCCTTTTTTCGATGCGGTGACGACAGCTCTCGGTACGGCGGGTACCGGTGGGTTCGGGATACGTTCGGACAGCATCGCGGGATATTCACCTTATCTTCAATGGGTGGTCACTGTGTTCATGCTTTTGTTTGGTGTGAACTTTAATGCATATTATCTGATCCTGTTTAAAAAATGGCGGCAGATTTTCCATATGGAAGAGGTCCGGTATTATTTTGTCATCGTTCTGGGCGCGATTGCGCTGATCACGGCGAATATTTATAATACCGCCGTTTCGTTTGAACAGAACCTGCGCGAGGCGGCTTTTCAGGTGGCGTCGATTATCACGACGACAGGCTTCGGTACGGTAGATTTTAATCTCTGGCCCGAGACGTCGCGGCTGATTCTGGTGTTGCTGATGTTCTGCGGTGCCTGCGCGGGGAGCACGGGCGGCGGCATGAAAGTTTCCCGCCTGATTATATTGATCAAAACCATGGTGCGCGAGTTTGGCTCCTACCTGTTTCCAAAGAGTGTAAAAAAAATCAAGATGGACGGAAAAACGGTGGAGGATGAGGTAATCCGCGGCGTGAATGTCTATCTTGTCGCATTTTTCGTTATTTTTGTGGCCTCCATGTTCTGCCTGTCTCTGGAAAACGTGGATCTGGTCACAAATTTTACCTCTGTGGCGGCGACGATCAATAACATCGGTCCGGGGCTGAATCTGGTCGGTCCGATGGAGAACTATTCTTTCTATTCAAATTTCAGTAAATTTGTGCTGATGTTTGATATGGTTGCGGGGAGACTGGAATTATTCCCGCTGCTGATTCTGATTTATCCGCCGACCTGGAAAGGTTTTTTGATGAAGATGAAAGAATAGCGTGGCGCTTTGCAGATTTTTGATCACGCAGCGGACGAAGAAACTGGCCTGCATGACATAAAAAGAACTGGACCTTGGACAGGGACCAGTTCTTTTGTATGATATTCGGCAGAAGCAGACATGTCTGTTTATACAGGAAAAGAGGATTTGAAAATGGAATCACACAATAATCAGAAAAAAATTGCAGTCGTTAATGATTTTTCCGGATTCGGACGATGCTCCATCACGGTGGCGCTGCCGGTTATCTCTGCGATGAAGGTGCAGTGCTGCCCGCTGCCCACATCCATTTTATCCAATCATACCGCTTTTGACAGCTTTTTCTTTGATGATTATACCTCAAAGATGGAGCCGTACATGGCGGAGTGGAAAAAGCTTGGGTTGAAGTTTGAGGGGATCTGCACCGGTTTTCTGGGGTCAAAGGAGCAGATCGCTCTGGTAAAGCAGTTTCTGGAGGAGTTTACCGGGGATGAGACGACGGTGCTGGTCGATCCGGTTATGGGGGATTACGGAAAGCCGTACGCTACCTATACGCCGGAAATGTGCAGCGAGATGAAAACGCTGGTGCCGTATGCGGACATTCTGACTCCGAACCTTACGGAGGCATGTATACTGACAGACACGCCATATAAAGAGAACTGGAAAATCGCGGAAGTCACGGAACTGACGGAGAGGATGAGTGAGATGGGGGCGGGAAAAATCGTAGTTTCCGGCATCCCGCAGGGCAGTTATCTGACCAATCTCTGTTATGAGCGGGGACAGGAAGTGAAGCTGGTCCGCACGAAAAAGGTCGGCCCGGCCCGCCATGGGACGGGAGATATCTTCTCTTCGATTATTGCCGCGGATGTGGTGAACGGCGCGTCTCTGGAGGATGCGGTGCGGAAGGCGGCCGAGTTTATAAAGGTCTGCATTATCAGTTCCATCGAGCGTGAGATTCCGATGACGGACGGCGTTTGCTTTGAGGATCATCTCGGGAAGCTGGCAAGGTGATTGATGTGAGTACCGGCGGCGATGACGGGAGCACGAAGTGCGGAGTCATCGACTTTCATAGATGTTGGCGCGCTGCGACAGCAGCGCATGTGAGTTTAGTGTGAAAGAAAGTAGTCTTTCATTGCTGTTTGTGCCGCCAACCAAAGGGCGGCGGAATGGAGACTTTTTGTGGAAATTCTTTATAAAGTACATAATAATTTATATGTCAATCTGACCAACAAATGCCCCTGTGCCTGTACCTTCTGCCTGCGCCGGACCATGGATCGGGTGGGCGAGTCCGGGAGCCTGTGGCTGGAGCGGGAACCGACGGCGGCGGAGGTGATCACGGCATTTGACGCATATGATATGGAGCGGTTCGGAGAGGTTGTTTTCTGTGGTTTTGGCGAGCCGACGGAAGCGCTTCCGGTTCTCCTTGCTGCCGCGGATCATGTGAAACGGACATACAGGAAACCGATCCGCATCAACACGAACGGAATGGGAAACCTGATCTGGAACCGGGACATCACGCCGGATTTTGAGGGACTGGCGGATACCGTCTCCATCAGTCTGAACACACCGAACGCGGAGCGGTATCACGAGCTGGTGCGCAGCCGGTTCGGCGCCCGTTCTTTTGACGCGATGATTGATTTTGCGAGGAAATGCATGGAGCATGTGCCGCGGGTCGTGATGACGACCGTCGAGACGACGATTACCCGTGAGGAGGAAGCCGAATGCCGCCGCATCTGTGATGAGATCGGGGCAGTTTACCGGATTCGTCCATGGGAAAACTGATGCAGGGATTCGTACAGTCTTACTATGAACCAAATATAAAATGTTTATAAACAAAAAATCGGAAAGTGCTTGACAATAAATATGAGCAGTGATAA
>JAJQEU010000043.1 GCA_021201535.1 Clostridiales bacterium
AGCGCAGTGAAAACTTAGGGAAGGCTATCGCGCAACTCGCGCGATTTGGTTCAATGATATGGAGGAGAAGAGAGAAACAGAGGATCAGGCGGAACATTCGAAATTTTTACGTGAAGAATCTTTTCCGGGAAAGAGATACAGAAAAAAGAGAAAAAGAGAAAAACAGAAAAAAATTGATTATGGAAAGATTCTTGAAGAGAAGCATGAGATATTATATGCGGCGGAAGATATCGGAGAGACAGGACATACAGAATTTTTTGCGGAGGAGGACAGAATTAAGACATGGGAACTGGTTTACAAAGGAGACGGAATGGAGTCAGATCTGCGGCCGGTGTCATATCCGTTTCTGATCGGGACAGATGCCCGGCGGGTGGACGGTGTACTGCAGTCCCGCACCGTGAGTCGGATGCATGCCAGACTGCTGCTGGAGGATGAAAAGCTGTATGCGGAGGATTTTAATTCCACGAACGGAACCTACTTAAATCAAAGACTGATGCCTATGAATACGCCGGTGGAATTACATGATGGAGACCGCATTGTTTTTGCTACGGAAGAGTATATGGTAACTTCTCAGAAATTGCTAAAAAAAACATAAATAATATAAAATTCTCCTTAAGATTGCTGACATTTTTTGCGGTTTCATTTATGATAAAACAGGAAGAAAGCGGAGACATTCTTAAGGAGAATGCTGATGTCATACATAGAGTTTGATCATATTACAAAAAAATATGAGGTTGGTGAACAGGAGATCCTTGCGGTAGATGAGGCTTCTTTTTCTGTGGAGAAAGGAGAGCTTGCGATTATACTGGGCGCGTCCGGAGCGGGGAAGACGACGGCGCTGAATATCCTGGGCGGTATGGATGTGGCGACGTCCGGACGACTGATGGTAGATGGAAATGATATTACAAAATATGATAAGCGCCAGCTGGTCGGCTACCGCCGTACAGACATCGGTTTTGTGTTTCAGTTTTATAATCTGGTGCCGAATCTGACTGCTCTTGAAAATGTTGAGCTGGCCGCACAGATTTGTGAGAATTCCCTGGATGCATCTGAGACGCTTGATAAGGTGGGATTGTCCGAGAGAAAGGATAATTTCCCTGCACAGCTGTCCGGCGGAGAGCAGCAGCGAGTTTCTATTGCGAGAGCTCTGGCCAAAAATCCCAAACTTCTGTTGTGTGACGAACCCACAGGTGCGCTGGATTACAATACCGGACGGCAGATTTTAAAGCTGCTACAGGAGACATGCCGCAGGGATGGCGTGACGATTGTCCTGATCACACATAATTCGGCGCTGGCACCCATGGCGGATCGCCTGATCCGTTTCCGCAGCGGCAGGGTTGTGGAGATGACATGCAGTGATCAGCCGGCTTCCGTGGACGAGATAGAGTGGTAACTGGTTTAAAACGGGCTTTACAAATTATGAAAAATGCACTGGCAAAAGATATTTTTCGTACGATAAAAAAAGAAAGGAAGCGTTTTTTTCCATTCTTCTGATTACGGCGCTCGGGGTCGCGATGTTTACGGGGCTGCGGGCTTCCTGCAATGATCTTCGTTATTCGGCGGATGCCCTGTATGATGAACAGGCGCTTTTTGACATTCAGGTTTCTTCTACGCTTGGTCTGGACGATGATGATATAGAGGCTTTGAAGACGCTGGATGAAGTGAGCGAGGCGGAAGGGGAGTATTCCGATACGGTTTATACAGATATAGACGGAACGCATCAGGATGTAAAAATACGCACACTGGGAGAGGAGATCAATATTCCGACGGTTGTGGAGGGCAGCCTTCCGCAGGCGGAGAACGAAATTGCGGTTACCGAAGGGTATCTTCTGGATTCCGGGAAGCAGGTCGGAGACACGCTGACATTTTCAGAGAGTGATACGGATGACGGAGAAGCAGTTTTTGCTGATACGGAGTATGTGATCACGGCAGAGATTCTGGATCCGTTTGATGTGAACAATCGAGAGGGAAGTACATCCTTCCGTTCGTCTGCTTCGGAAGAATACACCTTTTATGTGCTGCCATCTGCAGCGGATACGGATTACTATACGGCTGTCTATGTATCGGTGGAAGGCTCGGATGCGCTGATGTGTTACTCGGATGAATATATTCAGCTGATTGATGAAGTAAAGACGAAGATCAACGATACTTTGAAAGAAAAACAACAGCAGAACCGATACGATACGGTATATGCGGAGGCGTTAGCGGAGTACAACGACGCATTGGCTGAGGTCATGGAGGAACTGGAGGATGCGCAGCAGGAGATTGACGACGGTTGGGCAGAGCTTCAGGAAGGACTGGAGCAGTTAAATGACGGAAGGGAAGAACTGGAGGCACAGGAAGCGGATGCAGACAGTCAGATCGCGGATGGGCTGGCGCAGATTGAATCCGGATATGCGAGTCTGTATGAGGCGAAGGCACAGCTGGATCAGTCCGGACAGGAGCTCGCGTCGGGGGAAGAGCAGCTTCTTGCGGCACAGGAAGAGCTGGCGCAGACAAAGGAGGAGACGTTTGCGCAGATTGATGACGGAATCGCGCAGTTACAGTCCGGGAGGACGCAGGTTCAGTCCGGGATTGATGCGCTGAATGCACAGATTGCACTGTTGCTTGCAAGCGTTGATTCTGATGCGTCGGGATATCCTGATGAAGCGCAGGATTCAGCATCTTCCGGAACGGAAGATGCCGATACGGAAACAGCAGAAGAAACGGCGGAAGGTTCCGCGGATGACATGAATGATGCAGAAGATGCGGCATCTTCAACAGACAGTTCCGTGGACACTGCAGCCGATGCAGCGGAAGATCCGGCCATTCTTCTGCAAACATTACAGGCGCAGCTTGCCGCCCTGGAGGAGAATCTGGCCGGTCTGGATACTCAGCTTGCCGCCCTGGAGGAGCAGCGGACACAGGCGGAGGCGCAGTTTGCGGCCGCGGAGGCAGAGATCGCGGAGCAGGAGGCGGAACTCAGCGCAGGCAAGGCGCAGTATGAATCCGGTCTGGCGCAGTGGAACGAGAGCAAACGCCAGCTGGATGAGGGGAAAGCGGCTCTTGAGGAGCAGGCGGCAGAGGCGGATATTCAATTTGCAAGTGCCTGGGAGACGATCCGACAGAGTGAGCAGGAACTGCAGGATGCAGAACAGGATCTGATTGACGGACAGGATAAACTTGATGATAATACGGAGGAGGCACTCGCGGAGCTGGAGGATGCCAGAGAAGAGATTGATGAGATCGAAATGGCGAAATGGTATATCCAGTCGAGAGAGTCTTTGAGCGGATACGCTAATGTGGACAGCGATGCTACGTCCATTGAAGGACTTTCTGCTTTCCTTCCGCTGATTTTCCTGGTGGTTGCGATTCTGATCAGCCTGACTGCCATCGCGCGGATGGTGGAGGAGGACAGAGGGCTGGTCGGTACATATAAGGCGCTGGGCTTTAAGGATGGCGAGATTCGGATTAAATATGTCCTCTATGCGGCCGGCGCAAGCCTGGCGGGAGGGATTGCCGGGAATATCTGCGGCTTCATTGTCCTGCCGAAGATTATTTTTACTTTTTTCAGGATGATGTATGTGATACCGGAATATCTGCTTTATTTCCAGCCGTTTTACGGCGTGGTGGGAGTCCTGTTGTTTCTTGTGGGGATACTGACAGCGGTATTTATCGCGGTGCGAGGGGAACTTGTTCAGATGCCGGCGGCGCTTATGCGTCCGCTGGTGCCGAAAAACGGGACAAGGATTTTTCTGGAATATATACCTTTCATCTGGAAAAAGCTGTCGTTCCTCAATAAAGTGACTGCCCGCAATCTGTTCCGTTATAAGAAGAGACTGATCATGACGGTGATCGGGATCATGGGCTGTACAGGGCTGCTTGTCTGCGCCTTTGCGATCAAAAACACGGTTACCGATCTTATGCCGCGGCAGTATGAAAATATATACCGCTATGATATCCTGGCGGCGGTACAGTCGTCGGATAATGACAAATTGCTTTCTTATATGGATGACGAGGAAAATATCGAACAATATCTCAATCTTCAGGTGGAGAGCGTGTCCATACGGAATCAGGATGAGGATGCAGAGACCGTGCAGATATTTGTTATCCCGGATGATGCGGAGATTTCTGATTTTATAAAACTGGCGGATACAGACGGAAACGAGATAGATCTGCCGGACGATGGCATTCTTCTCACCCACAGCGCGGCGGATGTCCTGGGACTGTCGGTCGGGGATGATGTGGTGATACAGGATCTTTCGCTGAATGAGACGGAGATTGCGGTGGCCTGTGTCGCTGAAAATTATCTGGGGGATATGATTTATGTCAGTGAAAACTGTTATGAAGCATATTTTGACGAGGCCTATGAACCGAATGCTGTTCTGGTGCGGTTGACAGAGAATTGCAAGGCAGACGACCCGGTTTCCTATGCAAAGGAGCTGGGGGCAAAGGATGGTGTTCTGTCTACGGTCAGCACTGACAGTCTGAAAGAAGAATTTTCGCAGGCCTTTCGACTGATCAATCTGGTCGTGTATGTGATTTTTGTCATGGCGGCAGCATTGGCTTTTGTGGTTTTGTTTACGCTGTCTACCACAAATATTTCTGAACGGTGCCGGGAACTGGCAACGATCAAAGTGCTTGGCTTTTTTGATCGGGAAGTACATTTGTATGTGAATAAGGAAACGCTGATTCTGTCGGCGATCGGCATAGTTCTCGGTCTTCCTGCGGGATGGGGCATCAGTCTGTGCCTTGGTATGATGTTAAAAATTCCGGGTGTATATTTTGCAATCAGCGTTCACCATGTGACTTATCTGATCTGTGCGGTGATTGCATTCGCATTTGCACTGATCGTGAATCAGATTACAAATCCTCTGCTGAACCAGATTGACCCGGTGGAGGCATTAAAGAGCGTGGAATAGTGTGATATGGGATGGAGGAGAAACGAGGAGTGAAAGCATGGATAGGAATGCGGAATGACAGCGTGGGCAGGAACGCGGAATGACAGCGTGAATGGGAACGCAGAATGACTGCTTGAAAAGATAGACAAATGGAAAAAATCATGATAACATGAGCGCAGGCGAGGAAAATCATGCTTGCATGAATTTGACGAGCGGCGAAGTGAATCGTGATGAAATCACGATATCATGAGTGAGCCGACGACCCGCGAACTGAGAACGGCAATGCTTATTATTTTTTAATTACGGAGGATGATAGAAATGTATATTACCTGTTTGGATATGGAAGGTGTTCTGGTACCGGAGATCTGGATTGCATTTGCGGAAGCGAGCGGCATCCCCGAACTGAAGAAAACGACGCGCGACGAGCCGGATTATGACAAGCTCATGCAGTACCGGCTGAATATTTTAAAGGAACACGGGCTTGGCCTGAAGGAAATACAGGCAACCATCGCGAAGATCGACCCGATGCCGGGCGCGAAGGAGTTCCTGGATGAGCTCCGTTCCTGCTGTCAGGTAATTATTTTGAGCGATACCTTTGAACAGTTTGCAACGCCTCTGATGAAAAAACTCGGCTGGCCGACGATTTTCTGCAATTCCCTTGAGGTGGCGGAGGACGGCGCGATCACGGGCTATAAGATGCGCTGCGAGAAGTCTAAATATACCACGGTAAAAGCGCTGCAGTCCATCGGATATGAGACGATCGCCAGCGGCGACAGCTTTAATGACCTCGGTATGATCCAGGCCAGCAAGGCCGGCTTTCTGTTCAAAAGTACGGAGCAGATCAAGGCGGATTATCCGCAGATCCCTGCATTTGAGGAATACGACGAGCTTCTGGCGGCGATTAAAAACGTGATAAAGTGAGCGGGCCAACGGCTCGAGAACTGAGCGCGGCGGAGTAAATGCGCGGCAAAACACAGATTTTTCACATGATTTTCAATATTCATTTAAACCTTTGTGTGTATACTTTACAGAACAGTTCGATGGGCTGTTATTAAATCGAAAGGATGGATATTGGTATATGAAGAAGAAATATCTGGCGATCGTCATGGGATTGATGGTTGGTGCGTCCCTGCTGGCAGGCTGCGGTACGAGCCAGAGTACGGACAGTTCGGTGCAGGAGGAGGAGACATCTTCCAAGGCATATGGTGAGATCACTGCTTTGGGGGACAGCAGTTTTACATTAGATTCAGGGATTGGCGACGCGATTGAGGTGACAGTCACCGACGATACGGAGATTTCGACACAGGTATCTTCCGGCGGCATGGGCGGCGGAGATATGTCGTCTGAAGATATGGAGATGCCGGACGGAGAATCTTCCGGAGGCGGGTCTCCGGGTGGAAACGGCGGTTTTGGCGGCAATGCATCCGGAAGCGATGATGCCGACAGCGATTCGGAAAGTGCCGGAGACAGCGCGGACGCATCAGACGGTGAATCGGAAGATACCGCGGACAATGCAGACGCGGCGGACAGTGACGGCGCGGATGCGTCAGCTGCAGACGACAGTGATTCGACCGGTGAGAGTGACGGCAATACTCCGCCGGATATGCCGTCCGACAGCGACAGTTCCGATGGAGAGATGCCTTCCGGAGGCGGTTCAGACGGAGAGATGCCTTCCGGAGGCGGTTCGGATGGAGATATGCCGGATATGTCGTCTGACGGCGGCGAGGACTTTGGCGGCAGTATGAGAAGCGGCAGTGCGACAACGATTGAGTTTGACGATCTGTCTGTCGGCGATGTGGTTGCGGTAACCTATGATGCGGACGGAAATGTGACGGCGGTGATGGTGCTTTATTCCACTGCCACGTCGACGGAAGTAAGTTTTGAGGAGAGCGGAAGTGATACAGCTTCCTCTTCCGGCATCAGTTACACGGCGGTGAATGAGTACACGTCTGATGCGACGGTGGACGGGGAAACTATATCATCCACCGGAACGGATGAAAACGCGCTTCTCATTTCCGGCGGCGCGATCGTGACGATTACCGACAGCACTGTAACCAGGACATCTGATGACAGTACCGGCGGCGATAACTCCAGTTTTTACGGCGTCGGCGCGGCGATTCTGACCACGGATGGCGCGACATATATCAGTGACACTACGATAGAGACAGACGCAGCCGGCGGCGCGGGTGTCTTTGCATACGGCGACAGCGTAGTTTATGTAGCTGACAGTACGATCACAACGCAGCAGGATACTTCCGGCGGTATTCACGCGGCCGGCGGCGGCACGCTGTACGCCTGGAATCTGGCAGTGGAGACGAACGGAGGATCAGCAGCAGCCATTCGGAGTGACCGGGGCGGCGGCACCATGGTGATAGATGAGGGTACCTATACATCAAATGGCACCAGTTCACCGGCGGTCTACTGTACGGCTGATATTGCCGTTCATGATGCGACTCTGACGGCGACCGCATCTGAGGCAGTTTGCATCGAGGGGTTAAATTCATTGCGTCTGTATGACTGTGACCTGACCGGCAACATGCCGGATGACAGTCAGAACGACTGCACTTGGAATGTCATTCTTTATCAGAGCATGTCCGGGGATTCCGAGGTGGGCAACAGCGTGTTTGAGATGGTCGGCGGTTCGCTGACGGCAGAGAACGGCGGCATGTTCTATACGACCAACACAGAATCCACCTTCACACTTTCCGATGTGGATATTACCTATGCGGAGGATAACGAGTTTTTCCTGCGGTGCACAGGAAACGATAATGAGCGCGGCTGGGGCAGCAGCGGTTCCAACGGGGCGGACTGTCTGTTTACCGCCATCGATCAGGAGATGGAGGGTGATATAATCTGGGACAGCATCAGTCAGCTGGATTTTTATATGACGGATGGAAGCAAGCTGACCGGCGCGGTACTGGATGATGAGACTTATGCCGGAAACGGCGGCGACGGATATTGCAATCTGTATATCGGTTCCGGCTGCACCTGGATCGTGACCGGCGACAGCGTGCTGAGTGATCTGCAGAATGAGGGAACCATTGTGGATGCTTCCGGAAACACTGTCACGATTCAGGGCAGCGACGGTACCGTTTATGTGCAGGGAACCAGTCAGTACAAAGTTACCGTGGATTCCTACGAGACCAGCGCAGATCTGACCGGCGCGTCCACTGTCTCCGAGTGGAGTGATTATGAAGTGGAGAAGCCGGATGAACTGTAAGCGGAGCTTTGACTTTCCGGTGTACCGTTTTCTGATTAACCGGATGTGGCGCATTGCGAACGATGCGATTGAGTGTGTTCGCTGATAAGAAACATGCAGCAGAACCGGCTGATTTCGAAGACGCTGTACATGGGCAGTGCGGAGACTGGATAATAGTCGGACGGGTATAACCGGGATGAGAAAATGATATGGAATGCGGCCGCTTTCTGAACAGACAGAAATGCGGCCGCGTTTTTTCAGGTGCTCCGGCCATGACTTGACATTTTTTTCATAAGTACTTATACTGGCATTATTATGAAAAAATGAACAATTTAAACATTTGGAGAAAATCTTTTATGAACGATGAGAATGTAGTGTCTGTGGATGCGGAGCAGGGGAAAAAGGATTTATCAGGGGATGCCAGGAACCGGAGGCGAAAATGTCTGCTGGTCGCAGGAGTGATCGTTGTGGCTCTTGTCGCGGCCTATCTGATCGCCTCGCTGGTTTTTCAAAGCCGTTTCCTGCCGGGAACCACAATCAATGGCATAGCCTGCGGCGGGAAGACCGTGGAGCAGACGGAGGAGATTTTAAAACAGGAGACCGAAAACTATGTGTTGACGCTGGTGGAGCGCGGAGGCGGTACGGAAGAAATTATCGGCACGGATGTCGGATTGGAAATTGATTTTGGAGAAGAGCTGGAGCAGCTTTTGGATCAACAGAACGGATTTAAGTGGCCGGTTGCTTTTTCCAATGAGGAAGAGTTGCAGGCGGAGCAGTTGATTTTCTGCGATGAGGACGCACTGCAGGAGGTTGTAGCCGGACTATCCTGTATGGATGAGAACGGCATGACGGATTCGGCGGACGCGGAGCTGTCAGATTACATAGAGGGAACGGGCTATGAGATCGTGGAGGCCGTGTACGGCACGCGCATTCAGACATCTGTTTTTCAGGCTGCGGTGCAGGAAGCCGTGACAAATCTTCAGGCGGAGCTGAATCTGGAGGAAGCCGGATGTTATCTGGATCCGGAATACACAGAAGATTCCGAGGAAGTGCAGGCTATGCTGGAGACGGCGAATCGCTATGTCGGAACTACGGTTACATACGAGTTTGGGAGCAACAGTGAGGTTGTGGAAGGCTCTCTGATCAGCCAGTGGCTGATATTCGGCGATGACAGGAGTGTTACGCTGGATACGGAGAAAATGGCGGAATATATTTCCGGCCTGGCTTCATCCTACAACACGGCCGGACAGAGCAAAACGCTTGTGACGACCTACGGGACGACCGTTACGGTTCCGGGCGGCAATTACGGGTGGAAGATCAATCAGGACGCTACGCTCACGGCACTGACCGGTTATCTCGAAGCCGGTGAGAATTTTACCGGCGATGTGGAGTATTCCCAGACGGCGGCCAGCCATGACGGGCAGGATTACGGGAGCACTTATGTGGAGATCAATCTGACGGCACAGCACCTCTGGTTTTATAAAAACGGAACGCCGGTGGTAGAATCTGATCTTGTCTCCGGCAGTGTGGCGGCCGGGAACGCGACGCCTACGGGAGCTTATCGCATCTCATACAAACAGAAGGATGCGGTTCTGCGCGGGCAGGGTTACGCTTCACCGGTGAGCTTCTGGATGCCGTTTAACGGCGGAATCGGTTTGCATGACGCTTCCTGGAGAAGCAAGTTCGGGGGAACGATTTATAAGACGAGCGGTTCCCACGGCTGTATCAATCTTCCCTACAGCGCGGCAAAGACAATCTATGAAAATATCAGCGCCGGGGATGCGGTGCTTGTATATACTCTGTCGGGAACGGAGAGCTCGGGTTCCTCATCCACCGACAGTACAGACACTGCAGACAATACAGACACATCTGCGGTCGACGCTGTGGTCGACGCGATCAACGCGATTGGTACGGTAACGCTGGACAGTGGGAGCGCGATTTCCAACGCGAGGGGGCTGTATGACGCGCTTTCCTCTGACAATCAGTCGCTGGTGACCAATTACAGCACCCTGACCGACGCGGAATCCGCTTACGCGGCACTGACGGCGGAGGCAGAACAGCAGGAGGCACAGTCGCAGGCGCAGACCGTGATCGACGCGATCGACGCGATCGGTACGGTGACCTCCGAGAGTGGGACTGCAATCTCCAATGCGCGCGCCTGGTATGACGCGTTATCGGATGCGGCGAAAGGATATGTAACCAATTACAGCATGTTGACGGCGGCCGAGGCGGCGTATGCGGCGTTTGGCGCTAATTAACGATTTTTGCGCAAAACGCAAAATCTTTATTCCGACGCAACCGGGTCAGGCGCATAAAAATGATTTTTGCGCAAAACAGCAAAATTTCAATTCCGGTTTATCCGGGTCAGGGTAATTTATAGATATTCAGAACATAAAAATCTGCCGGAGATGGTCCGGCAGATTTTTTCAAAGGGAAGTTTGTTTCGCGAATCAATTTTCTTCATCTAACAATTCATCGCAGCTGACCTGAAATATTCGGGCAATCATTTTGAGTTCTATATCGGTCACATACCGTTCTCCGGATTCTATGCGCTGAATGGCATTTTTATCCAGATCCAAACCCTGTAAAGTCAGCATATCCGCAAGTTTTCTCTGAGATGTCTTCTGAGGGAGATCCTGACGCAGTTTTTTTATTTTCGCACCGCAAATATTATTTGAACCGTTTTCTGCCTTGTTTTTGTACATGTCAATGATTTCCTGTCCGGTTGGCGGGTATGGTCTGTCGCTTTTTCATTATATGCCATCTCTGAATCCGGTTTGACATTAGGCAGGTGTCATATTGCCGAAAATTATACTACAAGTTCAAATTTATATGGCTTGACAGTTAATATAGTCGTAAGATATACTGGCGCTGATGCGTAATAAATATTATTCTTGTTTTATCAGATGATCAAATCAGGCAAATCACAGCTGTCGGTCAGGAAGCGGATGTATGTTTAAAGTATATGTCTCTGCGGTAACCCGGTAGTGAATTCGAAAAGAAGAGGTGGAAATTACATGGCAGATTGCAATCAATTCCATGAAAACCAAAAAGAGCGTCAACTCTGTTTCTACTTGGACGGAAAGAAGCAGATTCTGGAATTTGAGCAAAAAATCATGATCGCACAGGCACATGAAAAAGTTCTGCCTGAGGAGCAGACTTATACGATACGAACCAAGCAGTTTCAGGGAAAGGAGCCGCTGAATGGTGAGTGTCTGGAAGAACTGATGGATGAGGGCGACCGATACGTGGCCATCAAAGAGGATCGTTACGGCGATAAGGTGCTGTACATAAAGTGGACATCATTGTGAATGGAGGAGGATTTTTCATCTGGAAATCCCAAAATCTGTACAGCCTCTTTTGTACACTCTGATTAAAGCTGAACTTGATAAGTGATGACAGAAGCATTGACAGGAGGAGTACGAAATGGCATTATTGATTACAGGAATTTTATTGTTATTATTTATATGGGTGTTTGGAGAGATTTCAGACAGGACAGATTGCAGGACAAACGGGTGAGATATTATGGCGACGGCGCAGGCACAGAAAATGAAGCTCTTATATCTGATGCGTATACTGATGGAGCGCACGGATGAGAATCACATGCTGACAGCGAACGAACTCTGTGATATCCTTCAGATGGAGTATGACGTTCCCGCGGAGCGCAAAAGCATATATAATGACATTGCCGCTCTGCAGGAGTTTGGCCTGGACGTCATGCAGCAGAAGGGCAGCGCGCCGGGATATTATATCGGTTCCCGCGCCTTTGAACTGGCGGAGCTGAAGCTGCTGGTGGATGCGGTGCAGGCTTCGAAGTCTATCACGGAGAAAAAGACGGACGAGCTGATCCGGAAACTGGAGAGTCTGGCCAGTCATGAGGAGGCGCGGCAGCTGCAGCAGCAGGTGTTTCTCTATAAGCGGGCGAAGACAGAGAATGAGACTGTCTATTACAACGTGGATTATATTCACACCGCGATTTATACAAATGTACAGATTCGATTTCGCTATACTGCGTGGACGAAGGAAAAGGAAGTTTGCCTGAAAAGGGATGGCGCCTTTTATGTGGTCAGTCCCTGGGCGTTAACCTGGGATGATGAGAACTATTATATGATCGCTTACGATGCACAGGCGGATCAGCTGAGGCATTATCGCGTAGACAAGATGCAGCAGATGGAGCTTCTTTCGGAATCCCGCCGGGGGAAGGAGCAGTTCGATCATTTTGATATTGTGGCGTTTGAGAAGCGGACATTCGGCATGTTCGGCGGTCGGCAGGAAAAGGTTACGCTGCTCTGTGAGGATTCTCTTGCCGGCGTTATTCTGGATCGTTTTGGGAAAGATGTGATGATGGTTCCGCAGGGTGAGCATGCGTTTCGCGTCAGTGTGGATATTGCTGTCAGTCCGCAGTTTTTCGGCTGGGCGGCCGGTCTCGGGATTGGCGTACAGATATTGCGGCCGGAGAGCGTGCGGGAGGAGTTTCTCGCTTATCTGCAGAATATTTGCGGGAACTATCAATAAAAGCAAAGAGGGTTTCGGGTTTTGTATTATATAAAGCCTGAAACTCTTTTTTATGATTGCTTTTTATCTGCTCAGATAATCCCAGATTTTCAGCGAAAGTTCATAGAGAAGCAGCAGCTTACTGTCCGTGATGCGGATATCCAGCAGATCTTCCATTTTCCTGATGCGGTAAAAGAGTGTGCTGCGGTGGATGTGCAGGTATTCCGCGGTCTGTGTCGCATTCCGATCATGATTCAGATACGCACGGAGCGTTGTGATGAATTCCGTGTGATATTCCCGGTCGTAGTCTCGCAATTGAAAAATATGATAGTGGATGCCGCTCTCCAGTTCCGCGTAGCTGCATTTGGAGAAAAGATATTCCGGAAGCGCTTCCGTGCTGAAGAACAGGCGCTGATCGGGATCGTTCATATCGGAGAGATCCAGTGTATGCTGTGCCTGTTCGTAAAACATGTTGGTTTTCAGGATATCTGCGAACGGCTGGCTCAGGATTACTTTCAGATGATTGTGTCCGGCGAACTGTTCCAGCGGTTCCGTCAGCTTTGGGCACAGCAGTACCGGCTCATCCTGATTGATCAGCAGTACGATATTGTTTCGATATACGACCGACATGCTGTTCGCAAAAGTTTTTCGCAGAGTGGACATCTGCTGTCGGTTGAACAGCTCGCTGTTGTGCGGTTCGGAACAGTACAGGATGGCGAGGCAGAAAAATTTGCCCGGATGGTGTTTCAGAACCCGAAAGCGGGATTCGACCATGCTGAGGTTGTTGAAACGCCCCTCGATGAGATCAATCAAAAGGGTTTCATACTGCAGGCCCGTCTGGCGGACAAAGAAATCGTGTTTTTGCATTTCGATGGCGCAGATGTCAGAGATGGCTGTTGTCAGACGAAGCTCATGTTCGGTCGCATTTGCCTGTTTGGGCAGGCAGACGGCGACATAACCCGACATGACGTGCTGGATGCGGATAGCGCAGAAGATCCAGTTGGTGTCGGGATGGTCTTCTGTCTGGATAAAAAAAGCCTGTGTGTGCTGATAAATCTGATGCTCGATCTGGAGACGGCGCAGGCTTTCCACCTCCTGTGCGCTCAGGAAATGTCCCGCTTCGCTGCTCTCAACGCCGAAGGGGAGCTGCAGCATCATCGGAGAGACAGCCAGCATGCTGTATCCTGCGTCCAGCACAGAGACGGCTCGCCCGAGCAGAACCTCGGCATGGAGAATGATGTCCTCCAGGCCTTTGCCTGTATAGAGAAGATGGTAAAGCTCATTGATTTCGTACTGAAACTGCTCCTCAAATCGCAGCTGTTCGGAAATGCTGTGGAAAAGTGCGTTGATGTCAGTTGTTTTCGGTGCGGAAAACAACGGGAATGGAACATTCAGATCCAGGGTTGTAAGGATGAGACAGGGCTGAGCGGCATGGAGAATTCGCTGTGTGAGCCGGGGGTTTTGCAGAATTTTTTCATCCGCGGTGAGATACAGGATATCGGAGGCGAGGATGGTGGTATCTGTCAGGAACTCAACCCGGCTGACGGTGCGATCTTTGATGGGAATAGTGGAGATGTCGTGAGTCATTGCGGTGCGGGCATCGGAAATGTCGTGATTCGACGTGTTGTGGATGCCGGAGTCATTATGACCAACTGTAGCATGGGTGCTGATGATGGAGATGTCTTCGGATTTGGACAGTTTCTCCAGTAAGGTCTGTAATCTGATCATGTCTGTCACCTTTTCATAGATAATGATGACTGTAAAGCAGTCGTTTTTGTTTTCGTGTGTGTTTTTTATATTGAACAAATGTTGAAAACAAAGTTGAGAGAACTCTGTTTTTTCAACGCCTGTCGGAGGAACTTCTGTCTCTATTATGATATTATTTGTTTAAAGAGTCAATAGATGATAAAAATGATCCGGCGGAGAGCTATGAATGTTACTGGTCATTCTTTGATCACGCAGGGTCTGCCCCAGCGAAGCGAGGGTATTTACTGCGGGGTCAGGCCGAGAATGTTATGTAACGATAAGATTATATGGTCATGCGTTAAACAGATGTTGAAAATATGAAGGAGGAGGTTTTTATGGCAGTTATTATGATCGATGATGTCCGTCTGGAGGTGGCGGACAACGCAAATGTACTGGAGTGTGCCCTGAACGCGGGAATCTACATTCCGCACCTGTGTCATCATCCGGATCTTCCGGAAAATGGTTCCTGCCGCATGTGTATTGTGGAGGTTGACGGAACCGATGGCGTCACACCGTCCTGTACACTGCGCGCGAAAGACGGTATGGTGATTCATACCAGGACAGAACGGGTCAACCGCCTGAGAACGCTTGCGCTGGAGCTTCTGTTGGCGGGACACCCAGAGGATTGTTCGACCTGTCCCAAGTATGGAAACTGTGAGCTGCAGACGCTGATCCAGTACATAGGTGCGAATAACGCGCGCATGCGCGTCCGCAGCAAGGGCATAAAGATGAACGAGGAGAATCCATTGCTGATTCATGATATGAACCGCTGTGTCCTGTGCGGGCGGTGCGTCCGTGCCTGTAATGATCTGAGGGGCGCAGGTGTCCTGCAATATCAGAAGAAGGATATGGAAACGTATGTGGGGACAGGAGCATCCGGAGATGATGTGCGCGACGCCGGGAACCGCAGCAACAGTGTGAAGGCCGCTGTCGGCATTCTGCATGAACGGCTTCTGAAGGATGCCGGGTGCAGATTCTGCACTGCCTGTGCGGAAGTCTGTCCCACGGGATCCATCCGCGACAAAATACAGCTTCTGGATACAGATCGAAAGAAGGAGGATGTTGTGGTGCCATGCCGGTTTGCCTGTCCGGCACATACGGATATTCCCCGTTATATCCGTTTTGTGAAGGACGGCGACTATGACGCGGCTGCTGCGGTCATTCGTGAGAAGGCTCCTTTTCCGCATGTGCTGGGACTGATCTGTACGCAGGCCTGTGCGAAGGAATGTAAGAGAAATGAAGTCAGCGAGGCAATGTCGATTCGTGAGATCAAACGCTACGCCGCTGAGCATGACACCGGTTCGTATTGGAAGGGAAAGGGCAAGCAGCTTCCGGACACCGGGAAAAAAGTCTGTGTTGTGGGCGGCGGTCCGGCCGGTCTTACCGCAGCTTATTATCTGAGAAAACAGGGTCATGCCGTGACGGTGAAGGAGGAGCTTCCGACGGTGGGAGGTATGATGTCTTATGGTATTCCTTCCTATCGGCTTCCACGGAGCGTGGTTGCGGATGAGGCGAAGGTTATTGAGGAGCAGGGAGTGGTCATGGAGACAGGGATCCGCATCGACCGGCCGACCGAACTTTTAAAGGAATATGATGCCGTTCTTATGGCAACGGGCAATCATATGGGTGTACGTCTTCCGATGGAAGGGAAAGATCTGGAGGGTATTCACGTTAACATTGATTTCCTGCGGAAGGCAAGTCTCGGACAGAAAACCGGCATCGGCAAGCATATCATCGTGCTTGGCGGCGGCAACGTGGCATTCGACTGTGCGCGGACCGCGAAGCGCCTCGGCGCAGAGGAAATTCATCTGGCCTGTCTGGAGGCGCGGGACGTGATGACCGCCGACGATGAGGAGATTGAACAGGCGCAGGAGGAGGGTATCTTCGTGCATCCTGCGCAGACATTTGAGCGCATCACGGGAACCGATCACGTGACCGGCGTGGATTTCATGAATGTGAAAGCATTTTATTTCGATGAGAACCGCAGAGCGGTCATCGAGAAGGAGGAAGGTTCCGAACATCACATCGAGGGTGATACAGTCATCTTCGCGACCGGCCAGTGGTCTGAACTGTCACCGGAATGCGGGCTGCAGCTGGGCAAGGCGAACAGCATCGTTGTGGATTCGAAGACGCTGGCAGCTTCCGTGGAGGGGATTTTTGCTGCGGGAGACGTGATTTACGGGACAAAGTCCGTGATACAGGCAATCGCGTCCGGCAGAGACGCGGCGGTTCAGATTGATCTTTATCTGGGCGGCGACGGCGATATCAGCGAAGTGCTGGCGCCGGAGCAGTTTAAAAACCCGTATATCGGTAAGGATGAGGAATTCCCGTTCCTTCCGGCGGTCAAAAAACGTGTGCTGGGAGCTGCTGAGAGACAGGACAATTTCAAACCGTTTGACTTCGGCATCTGCGACAGCGATATCTGCGGGGAATCAGGCCGTTGTTTCCAGTGTGATCTGCGATTGCAGATACATCCTTCCCGGCTGTGGACGGAGTTTTCCAATGAACAGAAGGAGGTGCAGGCGTAATGAAAGCATATGAGAAGGCAAAGGCAATGGGTTCCGGACAGTTGATTGATGAGATTGCAGCGAACGGTCTGCTGGAATTCGGCGCGGACCGCACCCCGGTCGCGGACAAATGGAAGCTGGTGAATGAAGCGCGGGAGTTACAGACGAATCCGATCCGCGTGGTGGCCGGATTGAATAATTCTGACATGAATGGAGCGCTCCTGACGATTTTAAAAGAAAATCCGGACAAGGTTCTGGAAGGCATGCAGATTGCGGCGCTGGCTGTGGATGCGGAGGAGATGTATTTATATCTTCCTGAATGGGAGGAGGTTTACGCACGGGCACTGGAGGAGAAAGCTGCTTCATATGGCGTGCAGATCAGAACCGGCATTGTGAATGTCAGGGAGAGCAGAGGCGGCGCATTCCATCATATTGAGACTGTGGCTGTGCTGGCGGACCTGTTGGAGGAAAGCCGGGAACAGACCGCCGGTCAGACGGATGGGTCAGTGGGTGATTCCGGTCATGATATGGTAATTGTGCAGGAAGGACTTTCCGGTAACGGTATGACAGTTGTACAGAAAGGGCTTTCGGGAACCTGCCTGGCAGTCTGTCGGAATGGCATTACCGGTCCGCTGCAGTGGGTACCTTACGGAACTCGCCTGACAGATCTGATCACGGGTCAGGACGGAGAGACAGACCTGACAACCTTAAAGGCTATCGCAGTAGGAACCAGACTGTACGACGCAGCTACAGCATTGGATATGGTCATTCGGCCTGATACCCGGACTGGAAACGGAGTCGTTACGCTGTATGATTCCGAATGCTGCATGATTCATGAGGCAGAACAGGTTCTGGCTGCAGAGCGCAGACACAGCTGCGGCAAATGTACCTTCTGCCGTGAAGGTCTGATTCAGCTTCACACGATGATGAAGGAAATCACGCTGGGACAGGGCAAGAAGAATTTTGTTGAGATGATGACGGAAATCGGTGAGGCGATGACTTTTTCTACGCTGTGCAGCATGGGACAGACTGCTTCGGATTTTACCATGGGAACGCTGAGATTTTTTTCGTCAGAGTATAACGATCACATCCGGAAGAAAAAATGTGCCAATAATGTGTGCAGCGCTTTTCAGAGTATTTATGTTGACCCGAACGCATGTCAGGGTTGTGAAGAGTGTGCGGACGTTTGCCCGAAGAATGCGATCGAGGGCAGGAAGGGTTACATTCATATGATCGACGAGTTTGAGTGCAACAAGTGCGGCAAGTGCCTTGAGGTCTGCGAGAGTGACGCAATCGTACAGACGGCAGGACGTGTGCCGAAGCTGCCGACCAGACTGACGAAGGTCGGGAAGTTCAGAAAACGGTAGCGATTCGGGATGGTGAAATAAACAGAGAGCCGGTATATGACAGAACGGTCGGTTGAAAAACAGAGTGAAAAGAAAGTAAGGTATGGAAGGTAAAGAGTCGGATTTATATACAGGTTATCAGACCGGCTTCGGATAAAAAACAGGAGGAATTGAAATTATGAAGAAAATGGAGACAGACGTAATCGTAGCAGCAGCTGGTCCCGCCGGTCTGGCGGCGGCTATCACAGCAGGAGAAAATGACCTGGATGTGATTGTATTTGAGAAGTCGAATACGACCGGAGGCGCGGCCAACATGGGCATGGGACCGCTGGGCATCGGTACGAAGCAGCAGAAAAACAGTTTTTGTGATATCACCGTGGGCGAGGCTCTGAACCGCCACATGGAGTATACACATTATCGCGTGGATAACGACCTGGTGCAGACGTATTTCAATAAATCCGCAGACACGATCGAGTGGCTGGAGGATATGGGCGTGGAGTTTGCGGGATGCTTCCGTTATTTCCGGGAGTCTGAGGCGACCTGGCATATTGTCAAGCCGGAAAACGGCGTGATCGGACCCCGCGCGGCGGGACCCATGGTGCGCATCATGACGGAGAAGGCGAGGGAACTCGGTGCCGAGATTTATCTGGAGACGCCGGTGAAGGAACTGATCATCGAGAATGGAGCCTGCGTTGGGGTAAAAGCGGTCGATAAGGACGGAGAGGAGATCGAAGCCCGTGCGAAAGCGGTTGTGGTTGCCACCGGCGGCTTCGGAACAAACGCGGCGATGATTAAGGAGCATTTCGGATTTAATCTCTGGGAAGATTGCTTTCCGTTCAATGTGCCGGGTACAAGCGGCGACGGTCTGAATATGATGTGGAACGCCGGTGCGAAAAAATTCGGCGCGAACATCGAGATGATTTATCAGCTCAGGGATAATATGAACTGGTTTTTGCTGGATGCAGTCCTGCGTCAGCCGAATCTTCTGGTGAATCAGAATGGTGACCGTTTCATGAATGAAGGAATGATGGGAAATACCACTTTCACAGGAAATGCGCTGTCGCTGCAGCCGGGTAACTGCGGCTACTGTATTATGGATATGGGTATTCTGAGACACTATAAGAAAAACGGACCGGATATTTTTGATATCGTGCATCCGGAGGATGCGTTCCTTACAGTTGATCCTGAGTTTGACCGTGCGGAAGAGGAGGGCTATGACGGATTTTTCCGTGCGGACGATATCGATGAGCTGGCGGACAAACTCGGCATAAATGCTGAGAAGCTGGAGGAGACAATCGACGACTACAATGATATGTGCGACGAGGGACTTGACTGGCAGTTCCACAAAAAACAGGAATATCTGCATCCGATTACCGGAAAGGGCGGATATCTGGTCGGCAAATATTATGTCGCGGCATACGGAACGGTCGGAGGAGTGCGGATCAACAAAAACTGCGAGGTGCTGGACAGTGAGCTGAATCCTATCCCGGGGCTCTACAGTGCGGGTTCCGACGCGAATACGATCTATGGTGACAGCTACAACTTCACCCTGCCGGGCAATACGATGGGATTTGCCATCAACTCCGGACGAATGGCGGGCGAGGCTATCGCGGATTATATCGATGAGATGGAGTGATATCAGCGGAACTGTGCAAAAAAGGTTCGACGAAGCGCGGACGCGAAATACGAAAGAAATGGATAAACGGAAAATTATCTTATAGTAATCTCTGAGGGAGAGCAGCTCTGGAACGGGAGTTTCGGGGCTGTTTTTTCAGGAGCGTTTTAACAAAAAATTGTTTTGCAATGCAGAAAACGTCATGTTAAAATAATGATAACTGTTCAGTACAACCGTGTCGGTAAAGCCTGTGAAAGAAAAATATTTGTAAGAGGAAATATTATGCGTTATTTACTTTTCGGAACAGCCTACTATGATGAATATATGCCGTATGATCGTCTGGATGAGGATGTACGGATGATGAAAAATGCGGGTATCAACGTGGTTCGCATCGCGGAATCCACGTGGAGTACCTGTGAGCCGCAGCCCGGTGTGTTTGATTTTTCCCATGTAGAACGTGTGATGGATGCCATGGAGCAGGCCGGCATTCAGGTGATCATCGGTACGCCCACCTATGCGGTTCCGACCTGGATGGCGAAGGCACATCCGGAGATTATGGCGGTTACGGAGGACGGACAGGCAGGTTACGGACATCGTCAGCTCATGGATATCACCAGTCCAATGTATCGTTTTTACGCGGAACGCGTGATTCGGGAGCTGATGAAGGTGAGCGCGCATCGGAAATGTGTCATCGGTTTTCAGCTTGACAATGAGACAAAGCATTACGGCACATCCGGATCAAATGTGCAGCAGCAGTTTGTCAAATATCTGAGAGAGAAGTTTCAGGAGGATCTGAATGCGATGAATCTGGCATTCGGTCTGGACTACTGGAGCAACTGTCTGAACGCATGGGAAGATTTTGTCGATGTGCGGACGGCCTGCAATGCGAGCCTCAGCGCGGAGTTTGAGAAGTTTCAGCGCATGCTGGTGACGGAGTTCCTTCAGTGGGAAGCGGATATTGTCAATGAATATCGCCGAGAGGATCAGTTTGTTACGCAGAATTTTGATTATGAGTGGCGTAATTATTCCTATGGCATCCAGCCGGACGTGGACCAGCATCAGGCGGCAAAGGCGACGACAATCGCAGGGACGGACATCTATCACCCGTCACAGAATCAGCTGACCGGAAAGGAGATCGCATTTGGCGGGAGTGTCGCCCGTTCCTTAAAGGATGGTCAGAATTATCTGCTTCTGGAGACGCAGGCGCAGGGACAGGTACACTGGCTGCCGTATCGTGGACAGCTGCGCCTGCAGGCTTACAGCCATTTGTCAGAGGGGGCGAACAGTGTCATGTACTGGCATTGGCATTCCATCCACAATTCGGTGGAGACGTACTGGAAAGGCTTATTAAGTCACGATTTTGCGGAGAATGATACATATCGGGAGGCATGCCGGATCGGAAAAGAATTTGCCGAAAAGGGAGACCGGCTGATTAACCTGAAAAAGAAGAATGATGTTGCTCTTCTGGTCAGCAATATTTCGCTGACGGGATTAAAATATTTCCCCCCGGAGGCTCCTCTTCAGAATCCGGGTATTCAGTATAACGATATTGTGCGCTGGATGTACGATGCACTATATGAGATGAATGTCGAATGCGATATTCTCTGGCCGGAGTCGGAGAATTTTGATGACTATAAAATAATTATTGTGCCGGCGTTCTATGCGGCTGCGGATGAGGTGCTGGAGCGGCTGAACCGGTTTGTGGAAAGCGGAGGCCATATCATTGTGTCCTTTAAATCCGCGTTTTGTGATGAGAATCTGAAGGTGAACAGCGATGAACAGCCGCACATTCTGAATCATTCGCTGGGGATCAGGTATCATCAGTTTACGCTTCCGCGGGGGAAGGTCGGACTGACAGGTATCGTGGCGGGGAGCGGGAAACGAGTCGCGGGAGAAGAAAACCGGAAAGAGACTGCGGCACATGCGTTTATGGAGCTTCTGATTCCCGGGAACGCTGAAGTTCTCGCTTCCTACGAACATTATAATTGGAAAGAATATGCGGCGATCACAAAAAACAGATATGGGAAAGGAACCGCAACATATATTGGTACAATGACAGACGCAGAAGTATTGAAAAATGTATATCGTCTGGTTATGACAGAAGCCGGAGTGGATGTTTCTGATGAGCATGCCGGAGTCATCATACATAAAGGAATGAATGATTACGGAAATACAGTTCGTTATTATCTGAATTATTCCCCGGAGGAGAAGCAGGTCTTTTATCAGTACGGAGATGCGGTGGATGTACTTACGGGAGAAAACATTCCTGCGGCATCACGGATGAACCTAGAACCGTGGGGAGTGCGGATTCTGGAAGAGTAAGCGGTTTTATGTAAAAGTAAACCGGAGGCACATTTTTTTTGTTTTACTTGCATGAAAACACATTTTGTATTAAAATTCTATATATCATGTAGGAATTTGGGGAATATCGGTTTCCGTATTATACAAAATTGGGAGAGTGCCGCTTTTCTGAGCATAAGGAGGCTTTCGATGAAAGTATCTACAAAAGGACGATACGCGCTGCGTCTGATGGTCGATCTGGGGATTCACAGCGAGGATGGAAAATACGTTTCTTTGAAGGACGTTTCTGCCAGACAGCATATTTCTATCAAATATCTGGAACAGATTGTGACGCCGCTTCACCGGGCGGGCCTGGTTCGGAGTGTGCGCGGTGCGCAGGGAGGATACCGGCTGAGCCGTGCACCGGAGAAGTATACGGCTGGAGAGATTCTTCGCGCCATCGAGGGCAGCTTTGCGCCGATTGCGTGTCTGGAGAGCGAAGTGAATGAGTGTGAGATGTATAACCACTGCCCGACTGTTGGATTCTGGGAGGGTATGTACCGGGTAATCTCAGACTATGTGGACAGTGTTACTTTAAAACGGCTGATTGATGAACACATTGTGAGTGAGCAGGGCGGCTGTGTGGAGAAATAGGATATACGGAACTTCTGCCCGCGCAGTCTTGCTTTGCATCATGACTTCTGATTTCGGGCCGAATCAGAGAGATTTTTACGGGAATGCTTCTGATGACAGCTGCAGAAGCATTCCTGAAAACGGAGCGAGATTACAGACTATCTCATTTTTCATTATCTGAAAGCATGCCTGGTTTTCACTGACAGTTCCGCTGTATTTTTCCCAGTCTGTATGTAGCAGGAGAGTCACTTTTTTTACTTGTCTGACAGGCAGAACATAATCGTTCTGGCACCTGTTTCCGAAGTTGAAAATCGCAGCCAGTTTTTCTTTCGGACTTGTTCTGAGTAACGCGTAGATCTGTTTTTTTTCCTGATGACAGTCCAGCCAGGTGAAGCCGTTCTCCTTGTAATCATTCTCATACAGCGCGCTGTGTGTAAGATAAATCTGATTCAGTTCCGACATAAACCGGTAAAAGCTGTCATGGATGGGATAGGTACGAAGACTCCAGTCCTGCTCTCTCTTTTCATCCCACTCGCGGAGCTGTGCAATTTCATTTCCCATGAAATTCAGTTTTTTTCCGGGGTGAACCGCCATATACAGATACATCGCCCGCGCCTGCGGGAACTTTTGTGCGTATGGACCATACATCTTCTGTGCGATTGTTGCTTTTCCGTGTACGACTTCATCGTGTGACAATGGAAGCAGATAACGCTCGTTGCCAAAATACATCATGGAAAACGTCAGTTTATGATATTGCTCTGTCCGACATTCCGGCGGAAGCTGAAAATATTCCAGCGTATCATGCATCCAGCCAAGATCCCATTTGTAATCAAAGCCGAGTCCGCCCTGATCCGTAGACAGCGTAACGCCGGGAAAATCGGTGGAGTCCTCGGCAATCAGAATACAGTTCGGATGGCGTTCTTTTAAACCGCGGTTCATGGTTTTCAGAAAATCTACTGCATTGCCGTTCACGCCCCGTTTCCGGTCTCCCTGCCAGTAAATCATGTTGCTGATCGCATCCATGCGCAGACCGTCGAAATGAAATTCCTCCAACCAGTAGTTGGCGGAGGACTGCAGGAAACTGCGGACTTCCCCGCGGGAATGCATGAAATTGCAGCTCCCCCATTCGCTGATGCCGACCGCAGAATGCGGATATTCATAGAGAGAGGTTCCGTCATAATTCGACAGAGCATATGCATCCAACGCGAAATGAACCGGAACAAAGTCAAGGATTACACCAATGTTATGCTGATGTAGTTTGTCAATCAGTTGCTTCAGCTCGTCAGGTGTTCCGTATCTGGCGGTAGGCGCAAAAAAACCTGTATTCTGATAGCCCCAGCTTTCATCACAGGGATGTTCGCTGACCGGAAGAAATTCTACATAATTGTATCCGGATTCTGTCAGATATTCTGCAAGCGGTTCTGCTATCTCACTGTAACGATACCATTCTCCGGATCCTTTTCTCCGCCAGGAACCCAGATGCATTTCGTATATATTCAAAGGCCGATCCTGACAGATCGTGCGTGTCTGCATCCATTTCTCGTCGTGAAATGTATAGCTGTTTCGGCCACTGACCAGCGATCGGTGTGCAGGACGCAGTTCCATTGCAAAACCATAAGGATCGCAATGATCCGTCCAACGCCCGTCTGCCCGGTAAATGCGGTACTCGTAGACGGTTCCCGGAATTGTGTCGGTAAGCATTATTTCATAAAAATTGCCGTCCGCAGTCTTTGTCATCGGCAATTCCTTTTCATGATATAAAAGACTGACATGTGCTGCATTCGGCGCAAAGGTGCGAAAAAAAACCTCTCCGCTGCTGCCGGGATGCGCTCCCAGATACTGACAGGCATCAAAAACCTGTCCGGTATAAAAACCATAGAAATCCATGCGGTTACCTCCTCATAAAATAATTGACTGCCGTCCATTAATTGATTATACTGTATTTGTGCGCTCCCACCGGATATTCATAAGCTGTATTCGTACGGTTTTCAATTACAGATGCGGTTCGGTGTCGGCTTTATAATAGAATCATGACACGACTGTCGGATGTCTGCAATTTGTAATTTTATTTTCAGGTCAATTAATGGACATTTTTTCCTGATTGACTATTGAGGGTGCGGCGATCTGCCTTACAAAAAGAGGAGAATCATGGATCTGAGAGAAAAAAAGACACTCAAAAATATTCGCAACGCTTTTCTGGAACTCCGTGCAAAGAAGCCTTTGGAAAGAATTACCATAAAGGAACTGGCCGGACTTGCCGAAATCAGTAAGGCAACCTTTTACCTTCATTATAAGGACATCTATGATTTGTCCGAAACGCTGCAGAATGAGCTGATTCAGAACATTCTCCACAGCATTACACATCCGGCCTGTCTGGTCACGAACATTGACGGATTTATTGAGGAACTGTTTTATGCCTTTTATGCACAGCAGAGCCTGATTGATATCCTGTTTTCCGGTTCACAGGCATCGGTTCTTCCGATTTGTATCGAGGAGAAACTGAGCGATTATATACATCAGCTCATACCGGAGACCGCACAGGATGCAAAGTTTAATATCCGATTAACCTATCAGATTCAGGGGGGATATTATGCATACCAGAAATATTACAGGGATTACGGAATAGAGATGGTGATTGATGTAATAAGCAGATTGTCGGATTCGGTTCTGTGAACTGTTACCCACAATTTTTATAATAATCGGTGCCGCCGTTCAGAACCGTAACGACGGCGGAACGGAGTTCTTATGACAAAGAAATATTCCTATTTTGCACACCGTGACTGTGAGTATTTTCCGTGTCACAGGGAGGCTGATCCAGACAATTTCAACTGTCTGTTCTGTTACTGCCCGCTCTATCTGCTCGGCGATAAATGCGGCGGTCAATTCGTCTACCTTCGCAACGGACGCAAGGACTGCAGCCATTGCCTGTATCCTCACCTCAGGGAAAACTACGAAGATATCACAATGCGTTACAGAGAGATTGCAGCGGCTATGCCCAGTCCGGATAAGAAGAAGGATTTGTGCTGAATATTTCAAAAAAATAGTTGACAATCGTTTGGAAAAACAGTATTATCCGGTCTTAAACACTTTTAGAATAAAAAAGGAGTAGAATCCCCTTATTT
>JAJQEU010000092.1 GCA_021201535.1 Clostridiales bacterium
GCCGCCGACTGCCTGATATGCCCCCGCTGTCACCGAAGCCGTCGACATGCCCGGAGACACAATCGTAACGTCCGGATCCGGCTGCAGGAAAAACACTTCACCCCCTGTCAGGCTGCCGAGCGGCAGCCAGCAGTGAAAATTTCCTCCGATCGCCAGCACCGGCGTCAGATCCACCGTCCAGATACCGGGGTACGGATCGGAAAACCTCAGAAAAATCATCTGGCTTCCAGAACCGGCTCCCGTAAATACATAATCTACCGTCAGTGTCGTTTTTTCAAACAGAAAAACATGGCTCTGCCGTCCCGCAAAAGCACCGGTTCCCCGAAAGCGTTCTCCCGTCGGGGAGAGAACCGAAACCCGAAATATCTCCGGCGCGGCCGCCCGGCATTCCAGATAAAATCCCGGCACGCGGTCGCCCACCGATATCTCTACGGAATCTGTCTGCCCCTCGTACAAACCCGATTTGAAATAATGATGCCTGGCATTCGCCTCGTTTCCGGTGCCGGTCACGATTCCCCTCTGCCGCAGCCGCCCGATCTCATCACATAAAACCGAGATGGCGTCTTCTCCCGCGTGACCGCCCATGGCGCTGCCCATACCGATACAGATGATCAGCGGCTTCTGCAGCCGCTCCGCCATCCGGGTCAGCCAAGATATGGCAAGCATCAGATCGTTTTCCTGATAACAGTCCGCCCCGTCCGGCACAAAATAATAATCCCGGAGATACTGCTTCGCCTGTTTACATTTTACCACCAGAAGCTGTGACAGAGGCGCCGCACCGGTGAAATCCTTCGCCGCATCCGCGCTCCCGCAGGCGATGCCCGCCAGAAACGTACCATGTCCGTTCTCGTCCCATTCCGGAACTATTGCGTCAGGTTCATCTGACGCCAGCGCCTCATTAATCATGCCCTCATCATAGTACGCGCCATAGACAAAACCCTCCGGCGGATTCCCATTCTCCGCAGTCTGATCCCAGAGTGCCGCAATCCGCGTCGTTCCATCCGTGTTTCGGAAGGCCGGATGAGTGTAATCAATACCCGTATCCAAAAATCCGACAATTATCCCCTGACCCAGCAGATCCAGCCCCGCCGGATTCTGCAGGCGGAGAATACCGCTCACCTCCAAAGCGGTCTGATCCATCAGCGCAAAGCACTTCGGAATGATCGAGTACGGATAATTCTGTGCATTCATCTCCGGAATGCCCGAGCTGTCATAATATGCGATATCAAACCGGTCGCTGACCTGTTGAAAACAGGCGGTATCCTCTCTCGGATAACCGCCCTTGTAATCAATAATAAAATCATAATAATTGTCGGAATAAACTGCCTGACGGCAGAGATTCAGTTCCTGCTGCTCCATTCTGCGATCCTGATACCATAAAACCTCTTTATCATTTTATGGGGTCAGACCCCGGAAAGGAATCATAAAAAACATAAAATAATTATTAAATTTCCATATAAAAAGTTTATAAAAATTTACCGGGGTCAGACCCCCCATCACGCATCAATCGCCTCCAGATACATCTCCACCGGCACGTAATCCCCCCATGCCTTCGGAATCAGAATCCCCCCGTTCATCAGCGCATTGCCGGAGTAGATGATGCCGTCCTCACGCAGCCGATATTTTTTCTTCGGATCCAGCCCCCGCAGATAAATCGGGTATCGAAGCATATTCGGCTCCGTCCGGAAGATCATGCCCTGCACGAGCACCTTTCTGGCATCCGTCGATACATATTCCCAGATCGCGTATTTATCCTCGAACGGATTGCTCAGGCGGTAATACTTTCCGTTGTGGATGAGCGGACCGTACTCCTTGAACAGACCAATCTGGAACTTCACCTCGTCCTTTTCCTCCTGCGTCAGCTTGTTCAGATCCAGCTCGTAACCGAAGCTGCCCGCCATCGCGGTAATCCCGCGCGTCTTCACGGATGTGACGCGCCCGGTCTGATGATTCGGCACTGCCGAAACATGAGATCCCATGGACGAGATCGGGTAAAAGAAGGATGTGCCGTACTGAATTTGTGTGCGCTCAAAGGCATCTGTGTCATCGCTGCACCAGATCTGCGGACAATAATACAGGATACCCGCGTCAAAACGCCCGCCGCCTCCGCAGCAGCCCTCGAACAGCACATCGGGGAAAGCCTGTGTCAGCCGCTCCATCAGACTGTAAAGTCCAAGAACGAAGCGATGCGGCATCTCCTTCTGCCTGCCGGAAGGAAGCAGCTCGGAATACCAGTCACTGACACTCCGATTAAAATCCCACTTAATATAGGTAATATTGGCCGAATTTAAAATACGGCTCATCACGTCAAACAAATAATCCTGCACGTCCGGACGGCTCATGTCGAGCACAAGCTGATAGCGGCTCCGCATCGGCCTCCTGCCCGGAATGCGGATCGCCCATTCCGGATGTGTGCGGAACAGATCACTGTTTTCGGAAATCATCTCCGGCTCAAACCAGACACCGAATTCCATCCCCAGATCATTGATTTTTTCCGCCAGACCCGACAGGCCGTTCGGCAGCTTGAGCGGATTTTCATACCAGTCGCCCAGACCGGAGGCATCGCTGTCGCGTTTCCCGAACCATCCGTCGTCCATGACCAGCATATCCACACCCAGCTGAGCCGCGCCTTTCGCGATCTCTACGAGCTTCTCCTCATTAAAATCAAAATATGTGGCCTCCCAGTTGTTGATGAGTACCGGCCGCTCGATCATCTTATATCTGCCCCGGCACACATGCTCCCGGATGATGCGATGAAACTGATGAGACAGCATCTCCATCCCGGAATTGGACTGAGACAAAATCACCTCCGGCGTATAAAACCGCTTGCCCGGCTCCAGCTCCCAGCAAAACGTGTGGGTGTTGATCCCCATGACCAGACGGGTCTGGTTCAGCTGATCATACTCCACCTGCGCCTGAAAACAGCCGCTGTACATAAGAACCGCACCGATGCAGATACCGCTGGTCTCCGTACAGCCCTCCCGGCAGAGCAGAACCGCCGGATTCTGATGATGACTGCTGATCCCCCGCTTGCTCGAGCTCTCCTGAATCCCGTGCAGCAGCGGCAGCCGTTCCGGCGTGCGCTCCTTCGCCCATCTGCCGTAAAAATGAACCCACTCCCACTGTCCGTAGGGAATATCCAGACAAAGGCTGTGTGCCTTGTTCAGCATGACTGTCTGAACACCGTCATTAATAACCACCGCACTCCGGGTAATTACATCAAAATCGGGCAGCACGCCGTATTTTAAGACCACACGGATATCGGACGCGGTGTCCTTCAGCGTGGCCTCCAGCGTCTCCGCCTCATACTCCTCGGCATAGACCGCGGGAAGACCAGGGATCGAATATTTGCCCGGCTCCACACGGTAACTCTCATAGCGGAGATCCAGCGCGGAAGCGCCGTTCTCATAGCGGACACCGACCGCGGAAATACGGAAATCTCCGACTCCCTCCGTCGCGTACTCCAGCGGCATCGTATCCAGCGAGTAGGAACGGTTATTGTCCGCCTCATAAATATTCCCGGAAAATCCGACGTCCGGATAATCCAGCAGATACTCCATATCCTGCCCGGTCCGCACACCGTACCAGAGATGCTTTAACACCCCGTACTCATCCGCTTTCATCTGATATAACGTATTTTTTGTCTCCAGAAAAAAGGTCTTCCCCTCAACCCTGACTGCCATATTGCCTGTCCTCCAATACCTGAACTCCCCGCATCTGTATCACCGGTCCCCCGGTTTTCTCTATGTAATCTCTGGTGATGATCACCTTGCCGATATTGTCATCCTTCGGAATCTCATACATGATATCCAGCATAAACTCCTCCAGAATGGAGCGGAGCGCACGCGCGCCCACTTTCTTCTCCTTCGCCCTCTCTGCAATGGAACGCAGCGCCTCATCCTCAAACTCCAGCTGCACCTCATCCATGCCGAGCAGCTTCTGATACTGTTTGATGATCGCGTTCTTCGGCTCCTTCAGGATCTGCACCAGCATATCCTCCGTGAGAGCGTCCAGGGAGAACAGAATCGGCAGACGGCCGATAAACTCCGGAATCATGCCGAACTTCCGCACGTCCTCCGTGGTAACGTGCTGAAGGATGTTCTCCTCCCCGTCATATTTATCCTTCAGATCCGCCCGGAATCCGATGGCGGCGTGCTCGTTCATGCGCTCCCGGATGATATCCTCCAGACCGGGAAACGCGCCGCCGCAGATGAATAAAATATTCGATGTATCAACGGTCGTCATCGGAACCATGGCGTTTTTGTTGGTAGCCCCCACCGGGACCTCCACATCCGCGCCCTCCAGGAGCCGCAGAAGTCCCTGCTGCACGGACTCTCCGCTGACATCGCGCTGGTTTGCATTGCGTTTCTTCGCCAGCTTGTCGATTTCGTCAATAAAAACAATCCCGTGCTCCGCCCGTTCCACGTCATTGTCCGCCGCGGCAAGCAGTTTGGAGAGCACGCTCTCGATATCGTCGCCGATATACCCCGCCTCCGTCAGGGACGTCGCGTCTGCGATGGCAAGCGGGACATTCAGAAGCCCGGCGAGCGTCTTCACCAGATAAGTCTTTCCGCTTCCGGTTGGTCCCACCATCAGCATATTGGACTTCTCGATATCAATGCCATCCTGAATCGTATTCGTCTTCGACGCCACACGCTTATAGTGATTGTAAACAGCCACGGACATAACTTTCTTCGCGTGATCCTGCCCGACCACGTACTCATCCAGACTTGCCTTGATCTTGTGGGGCGCCGGGATATTTTTGATGTCCAGAACCGGCTCCGTCTTTTTCGATTCCTTTTTCTGCTTTGTCCGGACCTTCTGCTGGTGGCCGAACAGCCCCTGCAGATCCGACATGTTGACAAAGCTGATATTCGGAATCCTGCCGGTAAAATTGCCGTTATTTCCGGAGCCGCTGCTTCCGCCATTGCCGACGCCTCCGTTATTTCCGGTGCTTTCATTATTTCCGGAGCCGCTGTTGTTGCCGCTGTCAGGACGGTTACTGCCGTTATTGCCATTGTAGCCATTGTTCCCGAACATGTCGCCGATATTGAAATCCGGTCCGAACATGTCGGGGAAGCCCATATTTGCCATCCCGTCAAAAGTCTTCTGCATGCAGTCCGCACAGATATTCACATTGCTCGGCACATGGATCAACCGGCCGCACACGCTCTCCGGGCGGCGGCACATGGAACAGTATTCCTCGTAACGGGTATTACTGTCGTCATTATTTGTTTTCACGTCTTTTTTACTGATATCGTTGTTGTCAGTCATGATGTTCTGTACTCCTGATCACGATGCAGCGTCATATCTGCAGTTTTATGTCTCGTTCTGTCAGTTACTTAAATTGTGGTAAGTATACCACATAGAAAGACGATTTACTATTTCTTTTCTGAGAAATTATCTAAAATATTTAAATTTTGGTTTAGGTGTCATAAGTCGGATTTGAAATCTGCTCATGACCGTTTTGCGAT
>JAJQEU010000056.1 GCA_021201535.1 Clostridiales bacterium
AATGACTTGTTGACTGATCTGACCAGTCCGCGACTGTGAATCTTTCCATACAGATAACTTTTCGTTCCGGGTCTGCATAAAATGGTATTGACATTTTTTTTCAGATGTAGTTATAATAGCTTGCTAAAAAATGTTATGATTCAGAGTCAGACTCAAAATGCTTCCTGTAGAAATATGCCTGTTTCTGAATGAATACCAAAATAAGCATAGAGGTGCGAAATGGATCAATATGTGATAAAGGGCGGAAATCCTCTGCATGGCGAAGTGGAAATCGGTGGTGCGAAGAACGCAGCGCTGGCGATTCTTGCGGCGGCTGTGATGGCGGATGAAGTCGTTACGATAGAAAATTTACCGAATGTCCGCGATATTAATGTCATGATTCAGGCGATTGAGAATATTGGGGCGACGGTAGAGCGCCTTGATATACATACGGTACGGATCAACGGCGCTTCCATCCACGGATTTACCGTGGATAATGAATATATACGCAAAATCCGTGCGTCTTATTATCTGCTGGGAGCGCTTCTGGGGAAATATAATAACGCAGAGGTTGCACTTCCGGGCGGCTGTGCCATAGGCAGCAGACCGATTGACCTGCATCTGAAAGGATTTCGTGCACTGGGCGCACAGGTGGATATCCAACGCGGTATGGTCATGACGTCGGCGCAGACGCTTGTCGGCACGCATATTTATCTGGATAAAGTATCCGTCGGCGCCACGATCAATATCATGATGGCTGCGGCCATGGCTGCGGGCAAGACAATCATTGAAAATGCTGCGAAGGAGCCGCATGTTGTGGATGTGGCTAATTTTCTGAATTGTATGGGGGCGAAGATTCGCGGCGCAGGTACAGATGTCATACGTATTACAGGGGTGGAATGTCTGCACGGAGCAGAGTATTCCATCATTCCGGATCAGATCGAGGCGGGCACGTTTATGTTTGCCGCAGCGGCTACCGGCGGTGATGTCCTGGTCAGAAACGTCATTCCAAAGCATCTTGAGGCCACTACGGCGAAGCTGCTGGAGGTGGGGTGCCGTGTGGAGGAGTTTGACGATGCAGTTCGTGTGACGGTGACGCAGCCGCTGCGCCATACGCAGGTGACGACGCTTCCATATCCGGGATTTCCGACAGATATGCAGCCGCAGATGGGTGTGGTTCTGGGTCTGTCTTCCGGAACGAGTACGATTACGGAGAGTATTTTTGAGAATCGCTTCAAATATGTAGATGAGCTGGCGAAGATGGGTGCCAATATCAAAGTAGAGGGAAATATCGCCATCATTTACGGCGCGGAGCGCTATTATGGTGCCCGGGTTACTGCGCCGGATCTGAGAGCCGGAGCTGCTCTCGTGATCGCAGGACTTGCTGCGGACGGTATTACCACCGTGGACGATATCTATTATGTAGAGCGGGGATATGAGGCCTTTGATGAGAAACTCCGCGGCCTTGGCGGTGTGATTCAGAAGGTAAGCTCCGAGAAGGAGATTCAGAAATTTAAGCTGAAGATTGTATCGTAAAAGGAGCCGTTTCGAATCGGACAATTCGTAAAAGTCAGTATCGTATGTCTGTATTCGTAAACGGCAAGAAGATAAATGAAGATAAAGCTGGAGGAATCAATATGATGGAAAAATTGTTATTTACTTCTGAGTCGGTGACGGAAGGCCATCCGGATAAAGTCTGCGATGCCATTTCAGATGCAATTCTGGATGCCTGCATGGCGCAGGATCCGATGAGCCGTGTGGCGTGTGAGGCTGTGGCCTGCACCGGTTTCATACTGGTTACGGGCGAGATTACGACTGCGGCACAGCTGGATATTCCGACCATCGTCCGGCGGACGGTAAATGAGATCGGATATAATGATGCAAAGACCGGTTTTGACGGCCATACCTGTGCGGTCCTGGTGGCATTGGATCAGCAGTCTGCGGATATCGCCATGGGCGTTGACAAGGCTCTGGAGGCGAGAGAGGGCAGCCTGTCTGACGATCTTGATACCGGAGCCGGTGATCAGGGGATGATGTTCGGCTATGCGACGAATGAGACGGCGGAGTATATGCCGTATCCGATCTCGCTGGCGCATAAGCTGTCGTTCCGCCTGACACAGGTTCGCAAGGATGGTACGTTAGGCTATCTGAGACCGGATGGGAAGACACAGGTTTCTGTGGAATACGACGAGGCAGGCAGGCCGAAACGTCTGGAGGCGGTTGTATTATCTACGCAGCACGATGAGGATGTGACACAGGAACAGATTCATGAGGACATTAAAAAATATGTATTTGATGAGGTTCTTCCGCAGGAACTGATAGATGAGAATACAAAGTTCTTTATCAATCCGACGGGGCGTTTTGTCATCGGCGGACCGCACGGCGATGCGGGACTGACCGGACGGAAGATTATAGTAGATACATACGGCGGTATGGCTCGTCACGGCGGCGGCGCATTCTCCGGAAAAGACTGCACCAAGGTAGACCGGTCTGCCGCGTATGCAGCCCGCTACGTCGCCAAAAATATTGTTGCGGCCGGACTGGCGGACAAGTGCGAGATTCAGTTATCATATGCGATCGGTGTGGCACAGCCCACGTCCATCATGGTTGATACTTTCGGTACCGGGAAAATATCTGATGAAAAGATTGTTGAGATTGTCCGCGAGAATTTTGATCTTCGCCCGGCAGGTATCATCCGGATGCTTGATCTCAGAAGACCGATCTATCGGCCGACGGCCGCATACGGACACTTCGGACGTACGGATGTGGAACTGCCGTGGGAGGCTCTGAACAAAGTTCAGGATTTAAAAAAATACTTATCAGTTATTATCTAAAACTTTTATAAAATGGGGCTGAAAAGTCCCATTTTTTTGTGTTTTGTGGTATCATCTCTAACTGGAGGGACAGAAGCGTATGAAACTGAAAACACGTCTTATCATTGCGTTCTGCATCATTATTTTACTGCCGATAGTCCTTGCAGTCGCAGTGTTGTTTGCAGTTTATGTTTTTCAGAGCCGGGCGATTCAGCAGAATTACGGATTGGCTGCGGGGGAAACGTATACATTATTTTCTAATACCCTTCAGCTGATGAATCGATATACGGAGAGTGATTATACTGAGATTTCCGCTCTCGCGAAGTCAAATCCGGAGATTCTGGAGAGCGAGGAGTATCTGACAGAAGAGAACGAGGAGCTGCTGGAGAAAAGTTCTTTCCTTATTTTCTGTAAGGATGGAGAGATTGTTTTCAATGGCTATTCCGGTGATAGCAATGTAGATGATGAGCAGTGGGAACAGACATTGCCGTCTTATGGTGATGCGAATGATAATTCTACGCCGAAGGTTGGATATTTTATTGACGGTGATACGCAGTCTCTGATCAAACAGATTGATTTTATCTGTACAGATGATGCGGAAGGGAGCGTCTATATCGTTACATCCTCCGAAAGTATTCTGCCGGAGATCCGCACGATGCTGATCGAACTGGGAATTGCTGTTGTGTTGATTCTGGCTCTGACGGCAGGTCTTATGACGATCTGGATTTATTGGGGAACAATCACCCCGATCCGAAAACTGCAGATTGCGACGAATAATATCAAGGAAGGCAATCTGGATTTCAGTGTTGATTATGATGAACAGGATGAGATTGGTGATCTGTGCCGTAATTTTGAGGAGATGCGTAAGCGGTTGAAGGAGTCTACCGAAGAGAAAATATCAACGGAACGCGAGAACCGGGCTCTGATCAGCAATATAGCCCATGATCTGAAAACCCCGATTACAGCCGTCAAGGGATATTCGGAAGGGTTGCTGGATGGGGTGGCAGATACGCCGGAGAAGCAGGAGAGATATCTTCGAATTATTTATAATAAAGCAAATGAGATGGATCGCCTGCTGAATGAGTTGACGCTGTATGCCCAGATTGATACGAACCGTATCCCGTACAACTTTAAAAAAATTAATGTTTGCGAATATTTCGCTGACTGTGCGGAGGAAATCGGACTGGATCTGGAGACGAAAAACATCGGTCTTTCGTTTTACAATTATGCGGATGAACAGACCGTTATCATTGCGGATCCGGAACAGCTGATGCGTGTGATCAATAATATCATTAATAACGCCATCAAATATATGGATACGCGCAAAGGCCAGATCAATGTTCGGATTAAGGATGTGGGCGACTTCATTCAGGTCGAGATTGAAGATAACGGAAAGGGAATTGCCGCTCAGGATCTTCCGTATATTTTTGACCGGTTTTATCGTGCGGATGCATCCAGAAACTCGGCGACGGGCGGAAGCGGGATCGGGCTGTCCATCGTGAGGAAGATCGTGGAGGATCATGGCGGAAAGATCTGGGCGACAAGCAAACTGAACACAGGTACGATTATGTACTTTGTTATACGTAAGTATCAGGAAACGATACAGGACAGGTCAGCACAGTAACTGCGCAGTCCGTCCGGAAACCAATAATCATGCAGGGAAAAATCTCATTGCGAAACGATTTAAATGGATTTTTCCTCGTGACTGTGAACGAACGGAACAGTCACGAATATCAGGAGGTGCCAAATGAGTAAGATTTTGATAGTAGAAGATGAAGAGGCGATTGCAGATCTGGAAAAGGATTATCTGGAGCTTTCCGGGTTCGAGGTGGAGCTGGAGCATGATGGAGCGCGCGGACTGGAGAGGGCTCTGAATGAAAATTTTGATATGTATATTCTGGATCTGATGCTTCCGGGTATGGATGGCTTTGAGATTTGCAGACGGATTCGCGAGATAAAGAATATTCCGATTCTGATGGTGTCCGCAAAAAAGGATGATATTGATAAAATACGCGGACTTGGTCTGGGGGCAGATGATTATGTAACAAAGCCGTTTTCCCCCAGTGAACTCGTGGCGCGGGTGAAGGCGCATCTGGCTCGTTATGAGCGGCTGATCGGCAGCAATATCCAGGAGAACGACGTGATAGAGATCCGCGGAATCCGTATTGATAAGACTGCCCGCCGCGTGTGGGTGAACGATGAGGAGAAACAGTTTACCACGAAGGAGTTTGACCTGCTGACCTTTCTGGCACAGAATCCAAACCATGTGTTTTCGAAGGATGAGCTTTTCTCAAAAATCTGGAATATGGAGTCCATCGGCGATATTGCTACTGTGACGGTGCATATCAAAAAAATCCGTGAGAAGATTGAATTTGACACGGCAAAACCACAGTATATCGAGACGATATGGGGTGTGGGATATCGATTCAAGTTGTAATAACACAATATATTGTGCCTGTAAAGAAGCATAAAAACAAGATATGTCTGACTGAAAAATTCCGTAAAAAATGAGCGGATTTTTTAAAAAAAGGTGTTGACATTGAATAATCCGAGTGGTATTATTTAATAGCTGTCGCACGAAAACAGCGACACGGACATTGATAACTGAACAGTGAAATAACCT
>JAJQEU010000052.1 GCA_021201535.1 Clostridiales bacterium
ATCTGTATGGAAAGATTCACAGTCGCGGACTGGTCAGATCAGTCAACAAGTCATTCAACAGACGTGCTGACATCGTCATCTTCCCCGTCGTCAATGGTGAACAGGCTGCTGAATCTGACCTTTGCCCACTGTGTCTCATCCACCTCAAAATCAGACTCCTCCTGATATCCCTCAATCACTTCCGAATAGAGATCACTCGCCAGCTCAGAGATCGCCGACTCCAGCGCAGACTGCGCTGCATCCGCATCGTCCTCACTGTCCAGACGGATCACATAATAGCAGTCGGTTCCCTCAATCACACCGGAAATCTGGCCCGCCGTCATAGAGTCCGCAGCAGCGATCACCGCTTCACTGAAACCGCCGTCCTCCTCACTGTCCTCATCCTCACCATAAGAATATGTGGAAACCGTATATCCATACGTATCCGCAAGCGTATCAAAATCCTCTCCCGCCTGTGCAGATGCCGCAAACGCTGCCGCGCTCTCCCGGAAAGCAGCGATCTCCTCATCCGTATAGGAAACCGTCTCTCCGTCGTCATCCGTGTAATCGCTGTAATCTACCACAACGTAGCTGAATGTCCTGCGGGAATAATCCTCAATCGAAAGCTGCTCCGTCGCCTGTGTCTCCGCATCATCATAAATGGCATCATCCATCCGTGTCGCCAGAGTCTCATAGTAGAGATATGTCTCCACATACTCCTGCGTGGCACCCATCTCCTTGATCGCCTTCGCAGAATTCTCAGACATAAACTCCTCCGCGGCCGCCTGAATCGCCTCCATATCCTCATCGGTGATCTCCATGCCGTAGTCCTCCATATGAGCCTCCAGCAGGTAATCCAACTCGATCTCCTCTAATATGTAGGATTTCACCGTATCCTCCATCGTCTGTCCGTCATCGTCCGTATAGGACTCGTTCGTCCAGTAATCCTCTCCATAGTAAGTCACGAAAAGGCTGTCGTAACTGACCTGTGTATAATGCGCCACGAAATTCATATATCCGATGGAAATCTCCTGATCGCCAATGGTAGCACCCACCGCGCTCTGATCTATCCTGCTCCCGCATCCGCTCAATGCTAACGATGACGCTATGGCGCCTGCAAGTAAAGCCGCTGTCAATTTTCGATATTTCATACATGTCCTCCTGGTCTTCCGTACATTGTAAGAAACTGCCACATGATCCGACAAAAAGGGTGACAATTCTTAACGATTATAGCGCCTTTTTCAACTAACTGCAAGTGCAAAATGTATATCGTTTCACAGTCGCGCAGATTTCCATGAAAATCATCGTCTGATCTGTGATTAATATGACGATTTTTGTATAAAATTTACTTATCTGTATCGACCGGTTCAAAACAGATTTCTTCAAACAAATCCAAGACCTTCTGAATGATCTCCATGACTGTCGGTCCTGTTTTCTGTTTTTGCCAGATAAAATGCGGCTGAGCCCTGTCCGCTGCAAAAAACAGGCGCGGCTGCAATGCTTTTACCAGATCGGGGATTCTGGCCGGATCAAGCGGTGCCCGTTCAAAAAGATAAAAGAAAATCCCCTCCGGTTTTTCGCGGATTTCCGTTATAAAACGACGATGCGCACGCTCCTTCAGCAACGCGACCGCGAGCAGATTCTGCACGCAGCGCGGCGGCTCACCGAAGCGATCGATCAGCTCATCCAGCATTTCTTCCCGTTCCTCTTTAGTCCGAATCGCAGCGATTCTCTTATAAATATCCAGTTTCTGATTCTCGCTTGAAATATATGCCGACGGAATAAAGGCATCGGCCTCTATGTCGATCACCGTATCAAAAGATTCCTCCGGTGCCTCTCCTTTCGCCGTACGGACCGCCTCATTCAACATTTTACAGTACAGATCATATCCCACCGCCTCCATATGGCCGTGCTGCTGCTGTCCGAGCAGATTCCCGGCGCCGCGAATCTCCAGATCCTTCATGGCGATTCGGATGCCGCTTCCCAGCTCCGTAAACTCACGAATGGCGGACAGACGTTTTTCCGCCACCTCCCGCAGCACCTTATCCTTGCGGTACATAAGGAACGCATATGCCGTCCGGCTGGAACGGCCGATACGCCCCCGAAGCTGATAAAGCTGGGAAAGTCCCATCCGATACGCATCATGAATGATCATGGTATTGACATTTCCGATATCCAGGCCTGTCTCGACAATCGTGGTAGATACCAGTACATCGACCTCCCCATTGATAAAACGGTACATCACCTGTTCCAACTCCCGTTCGCTCATCTGTCCATGCGCAAAAGCAACCTCTGCATCAGGCACAAGCCGCGCAATCCGCGCCGCCACATCCGCAATGCTCTGTACCCGATTATACACATAATATACCTGACCGCCCCGCGCCAGTTCCCGTCCGATCGCCTCACGCACCATCTCTTCATTATATTCCAGAATATATGTCTGAATCGGGATCCGGTCTCTGGGCGGCTCCTCCAGAACGCTCATGTCACGGATCCCGATCAGGCTCATATGAAGCGTCCGCGGAATCGGCGTCGCTGTCAGCGCCAGAACATCCACAGTCTTTTTCATCTGCTTGATCTTTTCCTTATGCGTCACCCCAAAACGCTGTTCCTCGTCGATAATCAGGAGACCCAGATCCCGGAACTCCACATCCTTTGACAGCACCCGGTGCGTTCCGATCACAATATCCACCATGCCCTGCCGCAGACCTTTCAGAGTCTCCCGTTGCTGCGCCTGCGTGCGAAAGCGACAGAGAAGTTCGACATTAACCGGAAAATCCTTTAACCGCTGAACAAAATTATTGTAATGCTGCTGTGCCAGGATCGTCGTCGGCACCAGATAGACAACCTGTTTGTTCTCCTGCACCGCTTTGAAGGCTGCGCGGATGGCGACCTCAGTTTTCCCAAAACCAACATCTCCGCAGATCAGCCGGTCCATGATCTTTGTACTCTCCATATCCGCCTTGACATCGCGGATTGCCTGCAGCTGATCCTCTGTCTCCTCATACGGAAACATTTCCTCAAACTCGCGCTGCCAGACCGTATCCTTACCATAAGAAAATCCGGAAGAATTCTGTCGGACGGCATACAGATCCACCAGCTCCTGCGCGATATCCTGCACCGCCCGCTGCACCCGGCCTCTGGTTTTTTTCCATTCCTGTCCGCCCAGGCGGTTCAGCTTCGGGGCTTTCGTATCGGATCCTGCATATTTCTGAATCAGATCCAGTTGTGTCGCCAGCACATAGAGGATGCTTCCCCCGTCATATTCAATTTTCATATAATCCCGCAGGGTTTTATGAACCTCGATTTTCTCAATTCCCCGGAAAATCCCCAAACCGTGATTCTCATGTATGACATAATCTCCCGACTTTAATTCATCAAAACCGGAAAGTCTCTCTCCCCCGCGGAAATGCTTCTTTTTTCGGGATCTTTTTTCTGTCCCGAAGATATCCGTCTCCGTCAGGACGACAAAACGGATATCGGGATAGGAAAAACCTTTTTTCAGCGCACCGCAGCGCACCATGACTTCCCCCGCCTGAACAACGCGGCAGTCATCCTCGCTGAAAAATGCATTCAGATTTTCGTCCAGCAGTTCCCGCGCCATACGCTGTGCCCGCGTTCTCGAACTGCACAGCAAAATCACACTGTAACGCTCTCGTTTATAAATATTCAGGTCTTTCAGGAGCAGCGGAAAACTGCCCTGATAGGAATTAACCGATTTCACATGAAAATAAAAGTTCTGTTCCGGAGAAAAATCAGACGTTCTCATTTCAAGAGCCGACAGAAGCACACATTGAGTCCGGCTGATAGCAGTAACCACAGCCGAAACGCCAATCAGCAAATCAGTCTGACCCGGCAGAATATATCCCTTTTCCAAACGCTGCCGCATACCGGAAAAGAACTCCTGCTCTACCTCTCTGCCCCGCTCCATACAGCGTGCCGGCTCATCCGCGAATACATATATCTGCTCTCCCTTTGCCTCAGCACAGCAGGAAAAATATTCCAGAAAACTCACCGTGTCCTCATAAAAATAAGGAAGATAACTCTCTGCCCGACGCACGGCAGACAGCTCCAGCAGCTGTTCCCGGACGGATTCCGTCGTCTCTCTGACACGGAAAGCTTCCTCTGTCTTCATCTCCCCGCGCAGGCGCTGATACAGTGTATCTGCGTCGTCAGTCAGCGCACGGACGCCATCCCGCCGCCGGTCATCGTCCAACACCAGCTCGCTCGCCGGATAGACAGTCAGATGATCGACGTTCTCGATGGATCTCTGGCTTTCCGGACTGAAAACCCGGATCGAATCGATCTCGTTATCCCACAGTTCCAGGCGATATGGCGCGTCCTCCGTCAGAGGGAAGATATCCAGGATGCCGCCGCGAACGGAAAACTGTCCGGGCTCTTCCGCCTGAAAATTATATTCATAACCCATGTTTACAAGACGGGTGCGCACTCTCTCCAGATCGATCGTATCACCCCTGTGCAGATGCAGCACAAATGATTCCATCACCCGCGGCGGAATCAGACGGCCCATCAGCGCGTCAAACGTCGTAATGACGGTCTGTTGCCGATTTTCATTCAATGCCCGGTAAACCCGCATCCGCTCACCGGTCAGCGCAGTCCCGCGGATATCCGACTGATAAAAAAGGATATCCTTCGCCGGGAAATACAGTACGTCCGGTTCAAAGAATCGATATGCCTCCAGAAGCTCTGCTACTTTCTGCTCACTGAACGTAACAATCAGCCGGGAAACACTCATTCCCCGGTTCAGGCCACAGATCATATGCGGTTTTTGCGTATCCGTACATCCCGCTGCGGCATACACGCCCGCCTTCCGGGACAAAGCCAGCTCCAGTTCCCCAAAATGAGCCAGTTCATGCAATGGTTCAAAAAATGCTTTCATAAATTCTCTCAGCTATCCTGTTCTGACTTATCCTCTGTGTGTTTTTTCCTGTTATAACGATTCATCGCTTCGTCCGTCCCCCCGCAGATCATCAGCGCAAGAGCGTCCACCGCATCCGCAATCGCCTCATCAACCAGCTCCCGATCCGACCGGGAAAAACGGCTCAGCACATGGTTCACCAAATCTGTGCCTTCCGGTTTTTCACCTACGCCGACTTTCAAACGGGAAAACTGATCCGTGCCGACTTTCGCGATGATATCTTTCATACCGTTATGGCCGCCTGCACTTCCTTTTTTCCGGATACGGATATTCCCCGGAGTCAGACTGATATCATCAAAAACAATGATCAGCTCCTTTTCCGGATCCAGTTTAAAAAAATGAACCAGCCGGGAAACACTGTCTCCGCTCAGATTCATATAAGTCTGCGGTTTCGCGAGAAGTACCCGGCATCCCCCGATCACTCCGGTTCCGCAGACAGCTTTCGCTTTTTTCCGGTCCATTTTTATATCATATTTGTCAGCCAGAGCGTCAATCACATCAAAGCCAATATTGTGGCGGGTTTTTTCGTATCTTTCTGTTGGATTTCCAAGTCCGACGATCAGATGCATCATCTCATTCCCTCTCTTTGTCACGAACTATGTCTTATATCATATCACAGCCGCCGCCCTCCTGTACACTATCTGAGGAAATTTTTTCAAGAACACAGACGGTTGCCACTTTACAAACAATTCAGTTTTGGTATACTACAGATGACGCAAAAATGCCGGGTCGGATACGGACAGGCATTCCGCATAAACTGTTTTTCAAATTTTTCAAACAATACTCAGGAAAGAGAATACCATTATGTATAGAATTGATTTTAAAACACCCATACACATCCACTTTATCGGGATCGGCGGTATCAGCATGAGCGGACTGGCCGAGATCGTCCTGCGAGAAGGATTTTCCGTTTCCGGCTCTGACACCAAAGCGTCCGAACTGACCGACGAACTCATGTCACACGGTGCTCAGATCAGGATCGGACAAAAGGCGGAAAATATCACGACCGACGTGGATCTCATCGTCTATACAGCGGCCATCCATCCGGACAATCCGGAATGGCAGGCGGCGCGGGACGCCGGGATTCCCATGCTCACGCGCGCAGAGTTTCTGGGACAGCTGATGGACAACTACTCTCATTCCGTCGCGGTCAGCGGTACGCACGGGAAGACAACGACCACATCCATGATCGCTCATATTCTGCTGGCGGCAGACACGGATCCAACTATCTCCGTAGGCGGCATGCTGAAGGCAATCGGCGGAAATATCCGAGTGGGCGCTTCTGACATATTTCTGACGGAAGCGTGCGAATATACCAACAGCTTTTTACATTTTTACCCAAAATATAACATTATATTAAATATAGAAGAAGACCATATGGATTTCTTTAAAGATCTGCAGGATATCCGCCATTCCTTTCATCGATTTGCGTCCAATACGCTTTCCGGCGGTGTCCTGATCTTAAACAGCGCCATCGATCACCCGGAGGAAATCACATGCGGCATCCAGGCAAGATGCGTGACCTTCGGTGTCACAGGTTCGGAGGATTACACCGCGAAGCAGATCTCTTTCAGTGAAACCGCCTGTCCCTCCTTTACATATGTCTGTCATGGAACAGAAGCAGGACACGTTTCTCTGCAGGTGCCGGGGCGACACAATATTGCGAATGCACTCTCAGCCATCGCTTTTGCCAGAGAAGCCGGATTTTCCGACGACATCATCATCCGGGGCTTGCAGTCTTTCGGCGGCACAGCCAGACGCTTTGAGTACAAAGGGATCCGAAACGGTGTCACGATCATCGACGACTATGCACATCATCCCACGGAGATCCGGGCCACACTGACTGCCGCCGGAAATTATCCCCACGGGCGCATCGTCTGTGTATTCCAGCCCCACACCTACTCCAGAACCAGGGCTTTCTGGAACGAGTTTGTCGAAGCACTCTCCCTTGCCGACCTGGTCATCCTGGCTGACGTATACGCAGCGAGAGAGACCGATACCCTCGGCGTCTCTTCCGCCGATCTCGCACAGGAGATCCGGCAGCGCGGAACTGAAAGCTACTACTTCAAAACCTTTGAACAGATCCGGCAGTTTTTATCTGAAGCATGTTTGAACAAAGATTTGTTGATAACTATGGGAGCCGGAGATATTTACCTCGTCGGCGAAGCGTTTTTATCAGATATTCTTTGATGAAAAAAGCATTTCCCGCCGGGAAAGAAGCATATTCTGCGGCAACCGGTTCCCGCAATCCGTGTTGTCCACGTTTTACACGGAACACACCTGGATTTTCCACGAAATTCTGTGGGTATCTTTTTCTTCTCTTTTCTTTTACGGTGTGATATAATGCAAAACTGAGGAGAGAGAGTATGGCAAATATCACTTTATACAATGAACAGCCGGCGACGGCTACTTCTGTGCCGAATATATTTATTGATGAATATATGACTCAGGCCAATGGTGAATATGTAAAAGTTTATCTGTACCTGCTCCGCAGTATCAATGAGACAGATCGCCGATTTTCGCTGTCCCAGATAGCCGATCATTTTGACTGTACCGAGCGGGATATTTTGCGCGCCCTGAAATACTGGGAAAAGCTTCACCTGTTCCGTCTGGAGTACGACGACAGCCATAACCTGTCCGGCATCTGTTTCCTGATGGATGCCTGGTGTGCAGAGACTCCGTCGACCGACGAGCAGCCGGCGCACACGTCAGACCGTTTTATCCGGTCTGCTTCCGGCAGCGGTTCCTTCTGTTCCCACAGCGATCTGAAACGTTTCTGTGAAAAGGAGGACATACGCGAACTGGTATTTATCACAGAGCAGTATCTCGGCCGCACGCTGAACCACTCCGATCTGAGTACGATCTTTTTCTGGTATGATGAGTTCGGCTTCTCTGCGGAACTGATTGAGTTTCTCATTGAAAACAGTGTCGCGAAGGGTCATACCAGTCTGCATTATATGCAGAAGATTGCAGAGGATTACGCAGCCCGGGAGATACATACCGTGGACGAGGCCAAACAGCTTACCACCCAGTCTTCCTCTGTTTATTACGCCGTGATAAAGGCTTTCGGCATACGCGGACGCAACCTGATCCCCGCTGAGACGAACTATCTGAACACCTGGAGCGGAAAGATGGGCTTTTCAATCGATATGATAGCCGAAGCCTGTACCCGCACGATTGAGACCATCCATGAACCCAGCTTCGGGTATGCCAACTCCATTCTGGACAAGTGGCACAGGCAGGGAATTCACTCCATGGATGAAGTCAAAAAAGCGGACGAGGCGCACCAGCAGGCACAGCGCGCCAAACGTGCAGGCAATCACTCATCCGGCTCGTCCAACCGCTTTATCAATTTCAAGCAGAGAGACAATAACTACGACGAAATCCAGAATATTCTGGTTCAGAATTCATTGCAATAAGGAGCCGATATGACGCTTACCAATTCTCAGTATGATGAAATCATGCGGTCCTATCAGAGCCGCCAGCTTAAGCGGCAGCGCCTTATTCTTGACCGAAGAGAGGAGATCAACCGTCTCACGCCCCGTATGGCAGAGCTGGACGCCGAGACAGCACGCGTCAGCGTCAACCGGGCGCGCAGACTGTTGGCGGGCGAGGATACACCGCCGGATGGCATAGCGGACGAACTCGCAGCGATCACGGCTCAGAAAAAGAAGCTGCTGATCTCTCTCAGAAAACCGGCGGACTACTTTGATCCGCCTTATGACTGTGCGGACTGTAAAGACACCGGTTATATCGGGAATCACAGATGTCATTGTCTGAATCAGGCATCCCTTGATCTGATCTACGCGCAGTCCAATCTGTCCTCAGTTTTGGAGGAGACAGGTTTTTCGCGTTTCTGTCTGGATTATTACGCGGACAACCAGTTTGCGCCGGGGACCAGCATCTCATCGCGGATGGCTGCACAAAACGCATACTCCAAATGCCGGCTGTTTGCTCAGAACTTTGACGACGATTTTCAAAACATATTGCTATTCGGCGATACTGGCGTCGGAAAGACTTTTCTCACCCATTGTATTGCCAAAGAGCTGCTCGCCACAGGACATTCCGTCATATACTTTTCCGCGCAGCAGTTTTTCGACCGACTTGCCGCAGACACCTTTGGGAACCATGAAACGCCGGAAACGGACGGCCGGAATCTGTTTGACTGTGACCTGCTTATTTTAGACGACCTGGGTACGGAAATGACCAATTCGTTTACCGCATCCCGGCTTTTTGTATGCCTGAACGAAAGAATCCTGCACCGGAAATCCACCGTGATCTCCAGCAACCTCGATCTTCAGGATATTGCATCGATCTACTCGGAACGCATTTTTTCCAGGATCACCAGCCATTTTCTGCTGCTGCATCTGTTTGGAAAAGATATCCGTGTACAAAAAAATATATTAGGAGGATTTTCCCCAAATGCATGACGACAAAAGAAACCTGGATTCCGTTCCGGAGGGTAAACTGGGCATCATTCCGCTGGAAAGCTGCAGCGAGATAGGAAAAGCTGTAGACAAATATCTTGTCAAATGGAGATGCGCCCGTCAGCACGAACACGAAAACGATATCACCTTCCGCGGTTACATGCGCGACTCCTATGTGGTAGGTGCCTCCTGCCCCCGCTTCGGCAGCGGTGAAGCAAAGGGACGCATCGACCAGAGTATCCGCGGATATGACCTGTTTATCCTGGTTGACATCACAAATTACAGCCTGACATACAAGCTCTGCGGACTGGAAAACCACATGTCTCCGGACGACCACTATCAGGATCTGAAACGCGTCATCGCCGCAGCCTGCGGAAAGGCCAAGCGCATCACCGTAATCATGCCCTTCCTCTATGAGAGCCGGCAACACCGCCGCACCGCCAGGGAATCCATGGACTGCGCACTCGCGCTGCAGGAGCTGGTCAACATGGGCGTGGACAATATCATCACTTTTGACGCTCATGATCCCCGGGTATTAAACGCAATCCCCTTAAGTGGTTTTGAGACGGTTCAGCCGGCCTACCAGTTTGTCAAAGGCATCCTGGGTGCCTGCAATGATATCCGGGTAGATAACGATCACCTGATGATCATCAGTCCGGACGAAGGCGCAACCGGTCGCGCGGTTTTCCTTGCCAGCGTCCTCGGTGTCGATATGGGTATGTTCTACAAACGCCGCGATTACAGCCGTATTGTCGATGGCATGAATCCCATTGTCGCCCATGAGTTTTTAGGATCCACCTTAAACGGAAAGGATGTCTGGGTCATTGATGACATGATCTCCTCGGGAGGAAGCATGATCGATGTGGCAAAAGAACTGAAAAAAAGAAACGCCGGTCGTATTTTTGTCATCTCCACCTTCGGACTTTTTACAAACGGCCTGGAAAAGTTTGACCGGGCGGTTGAGGAAGGTCTGATCTACCGCGTGGTCTGCACGAATCTGACGTACCAGTCGCCGGAGCTGCTGGCCCGCCCCTACTATATCAGCTGTGATATGAGTAAATATATCGCCTATATCATCGATACGCTAAACCACAACGCATCCATCAGTGACCTGCTCGATCCCTACAACCGGATCAAAAATCTGGTAAAAGCATACAATGATAATCAGGAGTTTGACGAGGATATGTAAGCATTCTGAAGGATTATCCCGCATATCCTGTTCATCATCGAAAAAAGCACCGGCTTCCCGCCGGTGCTTTTCATTCTGATAAACTCTGTTCGTAACTGTCCTGTAATCTTCACAGTTACCTCTGTTCTATGTATTATTCTGTACAAAGAAGAAAGTTCGCCATGGCCTGCGCCGCCATGTCTTCATCCTCGCCACTGGTCTCGATACTGACGCTCTTGCCTCCGGCCGGTGCAAATGCCATAATTCCCATAATACTTTTTGCATTCACGCGGTGCTCGTCATCCGCCAGCATAATCGTGCTGGAAAACTGACATGCCACACGAACCAGCTCTGCAATCGGGTTCTCGTACCTGTCCGCGATATCTTCAATCTGGACTTCCTGTTTACTCATAGATTCCTTAACCTCCGTCTAAAACATGTTTTTATTTTAGTGCAATTTCGGTCAATTTACAAGCATATTTTTACAAATCGTCATTTTATCAAATTGAGTAATCTTTTATAAAGCAGAGTTATACATATTGAACAGTTACGAACTGTTACTTTTTTCGATTACTTAAATCCGGTACATCAACGCGTTAGCAAACACCCTGAGCGAGCATCGCATCTACCACCTTCTCAAAACCGGCGATGTTGGCACCCGCCACATAATCGCCTTCCTTGTCATAACGTTTTGCTGCATCATCAATATTATGATAGATATCCACCATAATCCGATTCAGCTTTGCGTCCACCTCCTCGAAGGTCCAGCTCAGACGCTCGCTGTTCTGCGACATCTCGAGCGCGGATGTCGCAACGCCGCCCGCATTTGCTGCTTTTCCGGGGACAAACAGTACACCATTGTCCTGAAGGTACTTTGTCGCCTCCAGAGTGGTCGGCATATTTGCGCCCTCACACACAGCTGTCACGCCGTTTGCCACCAGTGTCTTCGCATCCTCGATCTGAAGCTCATTCTGTGTCGCACACGGAAGAGCGATATCACATTTGATCGACCACACGCCGCGGCCCTCATGATACTCTGCACTCGGTCTTGCTGCCGCATACTCGGTCAGGCGGGCACGTTTTACCTCTTTGACCTCCTTCAGCAGCTCCACATCAATACCCTCCGGATCATAAATCCAGCCGGTCGAATCCGAACAGGTCACCACCTTTGCGCCAAGCTGCTGTGCTTTCTGCGTCGCGTAGATCGCGACATTGCCGGAACCGGAAACCACACAGATCTTACCTGCCATCTCCTGTCCGTGGCACTTGATCAGCTCCTCCGTGATATACAGCAGGCCATAGCCGGTCGCCTCCGTGCGGGCCAGAGATCCGCCGTAAGAAAGACCTTTGCCTGTCAAAACGCCTTCATAGGTCGTCTTAATCCGCTTGTACTGACCGAACATATATCCGATCTCTCTGGCGCCTGTGCCGATGTCGCCGGCCGGCACATCAATATCTGCGCCGATATATTTGGAAAGCTCTGTCATGAAACTCTGACAGAAAGCCATGATCTCGCGGTCTGATTTGCCCTTGGGATCAAAATCGGATCCACCCTTGCCGCCGCCGATCGGGAGTCCGGTCAGGGAGTTCTTAAAGATCTGTTCAAATCCAAGGAACTTGATAATGCCGATATATACGGACGGGTGAAGACGCAAGCCTCCTTTATACGGACCGATCGCATTGTTGAACTGTACGCGGTATCCCGTATTCACCTGTGTCTGTCCGTTGTCATCCACCCACGCCACACGGAACTTGATCTGTCTGTCCGGCTCGGTGATCCGCTCCAGGATCGCTTCCTTTCTGTAAAGATCCTCGTTCGCCTCAACCACCGGTTTGATGGATTCCAATACCTCTTCCACCGCCTGGAGAAACTCCGGCTCGGAAGCATTCTTTGTCTGTACTTTTGCAAGTACCTCATCAACGTAACTCATTATGTGTCCTCCTTAATTTAACATCAATATCTGTATTTTAGTACGAAACCGCTCATACTGCAAGGTTTTCATGCTTTATACATTTATTGTTTTTAATTTAATACGCTTAAAATGAATTTTTTGGCCGATTATCCTGCATATTTAAGCGTTTTCCATACCCTCCATGGAACGGTTGATATGATCCTTCAGCGCGGCAAAGGTCTCCTTGCTCAGCGTATGCTCGATCTTGCAGGCATCATCCTCCGCTACAGCCTCATCTACCCCGAGAAAGACGAGCCATTTTTTCAGCAGCAGATGTCTCTCATAAATGCTGGACGCAATCTCCATTCCCGCGTCCGTCAGCGTAATAAACCCACAGTCATCCACGACAATGTACCCGTTCAGACGCAGATTTTTCATCGCAACACTGATGCTTGGCTTGGAGTAATTCATCTCTGTCGCGATATCAATAGACCTGACCACCGGTCTGACCCTGCTCAGTTTTAAAATGCACTCTAAATAATCTTCTGCTGACTGGTGTATCTGCATAAAAAATACCTCCTGTTTTTATTTATATAAACTATTTCTCCAGATTCGCAAACTTCGTGTACTGCGGCAGCCATACAAGATTCACTGACCCAATCGGTCCGTTCCTCTGTTTCGCGATATTGATCTCCGCAATCCCCTTGTTTTCGGAGTCTTTATGATAGTAATCATCGCGATAAATAAACATCACAACATCCGCGTCCTGCTCGATGGATCCGGACTCCCTGAGATCGGAGAGCATCGGCCTGTGGTCAGGACGCTGCTCCGGCTGCCGGGAAAGCTGCGACAGGGCAATCACCGGCACATCCAGTTCCCTGGCGATCTGCTTTAAGGAACGGGAGATTTCGGAAATCTCCTGCTGTCTGGAATCTGACCGCCCCGATCCGGACATCAGCTGAAGATAATCGATGATAATCAGATGTATGTCATGCTCCAGCTTAAACTTCCTGCACTTGCTGCGAAGTTCGGAAACAGAGATATTCGATGTGTCATCTATGATCAGATGTGACTGACCGATTGTGCCGGCACCTTCGATCAGCTTCTCCCAGTCCGCATCCGAGAGATTGCCGCTCCGGAGCAGCTGTGCGTCCACCCGGGATTCCAGGGAAAACAGACGGTTGACCAGCTGCTCTTTGGACATCTCCAGACTGAAGATTACCATGGGAAGATTCTCATGGAAAGCGACATACTGCGCGATATTCAAAACCAGAGCCGTCTTGCCCATGGAAGGCCGCGCCGCAACCAGAATCAGATCTGATTTCTGCAGCCCTGACAGCTTATAATCTAAATCCACAAAACCGGTCGGGATGCCGGTGACAGTCCCCTGCGTCCGCGATGCCTGTTCAATCCGATCCAGAGCCTGAAGAACCACTTCCTTAATCGGGACAAAATCTCCGCCCGTCCTGCTTGAGAGCAGCTGGAAAATGCGCTGTTCCGTGTCCTCCAGAATCATATCCAGACTGTCAATCCCCCGATAACAGGTATCCGCAATCTCCTCATTCGTCCGGATCAGCTTTCGGAGCATCGCTTTTTCCCGCACGATCCGCACATAATCCTTTATGTTGACCGAAGTGGGAACCGATGTGATCAGACCGCCCATATACTCCAGACTGCTGATCTCAGGCGGTGCCTGCTTTTCTCTCAGACGGTTCTGCAGCGTAATCAGATCAACCGCCGATCCGCTGTTAAATAATTCTGTAATTGTCTCAAACAGCAGACCATACTGCCGGTAGTAAAAATCATCCTTTGTGAGCATCTCAGAAGCGGCCAGCATGGCGTCCCGATCCATCAGCATGGATCCAATCACAGACTGTTCCGCCTCCAGGCTGTTCGGCATGTTCCGCTTTACGACGGTCTCCTCCATACCGTGTCCTCCATATTCCTGGAAATCTCCCGGTCCGTCTGTCACGCCTCCGAGACCTTTACACGAAGCTTTCCCGTCACTTTCGGATGAAGCTTTATGCTGATCTCATAGGTCCCCAGCGCTTTGATCGGCTCCGACAAAACCATTTTTTTCTTGTCGATATCCAGATGCAGCTGCTGCTTTGCCGCAGATGAAATCTCCTTTGTAGAAACAGAGCCGAAGGTACGCCCGCCCTCTCCGGCGCGAATCTTTACCTCGACGGATTTATCCTCCAGATCCTTCGCCAGCTGTCTTGCGTTCTCCAGCTGCTCCTCCGCGACCTTGTCCGCGTGTCGATGCTGCAGCTTCAGATCATTTAAATTCTGTGCATTCGCCTCCACGCCAAGCTTTTTCGGCAGAATCATATTCCGGGCATATCCGTCGCTGACATTTACGACATCGCCCTTTTTTCCGAGAGACTTGACATCCTGCAGTAATATCACTTTCATTTTACTTAATGCCTCCTTTTAAAATCTCATCCAGCGTGTTCTCTATCGTCTGTCTGGCCTCCAGAAGTGTACAGCCGGTCAGCTGTGCCCCTGCGGAATTCAGATGACCGCCGCCGCCCAGACGTTCCATGATCTGCTGAACGTTGATCTCATCGATGGAACGGGCGCTGATATAAATGCGCCCGTTATATTCGGTCAGCACGAACGAAGCCTTGATGCCGATGATATTCAGCAGTTCGTTCGCCGCCTGCGCACAGGCCACCGTCGGGCTTTCAATATTCTCCGCAGGACAGATACTGATCGCATAGGCGCCGCGATATACCTCTGTATGACGAATCGCCTCAGCCCTCGCCTTGTATGCATTCATATCATTCCTCATCATCTTGCGGACCCGTGTCGTCTCAGCTCCGCAACGCCGCAGATAAGCCGCCGCCTCAAAGGTACGCACACCTGTCTTGGATACAAAGTTATTCGTATCCACCAAAATACCCGCGTAGATAGCATCCGCCTCCGTGGATGACAGTTTGATATCCTCATCAAAATACTGAAGCACCTCTGCGATCATCTCACAGGCGGAGGACGCATACGGTTCTATATAAGAAAGATCTGTATTTTTTATCACATCCTCACCGTGACGGTGATGGTCGAATACCACAATCGTTCTCGCTTTGCCAAGCAGTTCCGGGCATTCCGTGTAGGAAGGTCGGTTCGTGTCAACAACAATCAGCGCAGTCTGAGAATGCACTTCTTCCAGAGCCTCCTCACAGGAGATAAACATATCATCCGGATAACCGTTCTCCGGGGAAAAACACTCTTTGAACGGACGCAATGTCGTATTCACTGTCTCCAGAACGATCTGCGCTTTCTTGCCGAGCTGGCGGGCCGCGCAAAAAATACCGATGGCAGCGCCAAACGAATCAATATCCGCGATATGATGTCCCATCACAAAAAACTTGTCTTTGCTGATCATAATCTCACGCAGAGCCAGCGCCTTCACACGCGCCTTCACACGGGTTGTCTTATCCACCTGACGGCTGTTGCCGCCAAAATAATATGTCTTTTCTTTCGTCTTGACCACTGCCTGATCGCCGCCGCGCCCGAGCGCCAGATCAATCGCCATACGGGAAAAGCCGTAATTTCTGGCATAATCATCGCTCACACTGCCGATACCCATGCTGAGCGTAACGGACATCTCATTGCCCACCTTCAGGGACTTGACATCCTCGAGCAGGCTGAAACCGCTCTCCGCCATCTCGTCCAGCGCCTTATGCGGGAAAACAACAAAAAACTTGTCATTCTCCGTCTTCTTGACCAGACCGCCCCGGGCGGCAAAGTATTTATTTACCTTCCGGTCCACCAGCGCGATCAGCAGAGACTGCTTAACCTCCTCCACGCTGTCGAGAACCTCCTCGTAATTATCAATATATACAAGCGCCGGTACCATCTGCATATCCAGCTTTTCTCTCAGATACTGGTTCAGGAGCGTCTCGTCAAACAGATAAATGACCGTCAGATACTGATCCGGATCGCTGCTCTCCAGTCCGGTCGTGCTGTCAAGCACATCGGAAAAGAAGACCTTGCTGACACTGGCGCGGAAAATCCGGTCATCCTTCGTAATCTTAATACTGAGCCGGTCTTCTTTGCAAAGCCTGTCTTTCGTAATCTGAGGAAAAATGGCCGTAATCGACGGATGGCGGCCTTTTTGTGTGCCCGCGACTTCATCAAACTGCCGATTCATCCACATCAGTCGGGCATTCTGGTCCAGAATCGCATAGGGAATCTCAAAATCATCCAGAAGTTTCCTCTGAATATTTCCGTAATGTGTCGCGAAATCGATCATCTCATTCAGAATCGCATGTCGGCTCCGCTGATAGAAAAACCACATCATGATAAAATATACGGCAACAAATACCGCACACAGGAAACCCGCTCTCCAGTTCAGATACCAGATCCAGACCGTCAGAGCCGCAAATAATATGGTCAGCCGCAGCGGCAGCGTGATATAACTTTTTAACTTACCTTTTAATTTGATGTTTTGACCCATGCGTATATCCGGTCTGCCGCATCAGCAGACTGCGTTCCGCCCGCAATGTGATGTTCCCGGAAACACAGTGCGGGCAGCCGCGCGCCCTCCGTATTTTGTCACTTACGCAATAGTATATCATATCTTTCAGAAACTGAAAAGAGTTTTTCTCACTGTGTTAGATGCCTCTAATTCAGTCCGGTCACATCCGTACCGGCCTGCTGCCGTTTTTAAAAGACATTCGTCGTCGCGCAACATTGAAAAACCGGCACAGCTGGCCACCGTGCCGGTTTTCACATAACTGTTTTTTTAAATCAACGGATTACTCGGTCAGATAAAACAGAGAATCCGCCCGATTGTCGTCATCCAAAAGACAATTATAGGTGATGCAGTTATACTGATGCAAAATATCTTCATAGGGAGTGTTCTCCGAAGCCGAATAACTATTGCCGTCGGAATCAACATATCCCACCGTACTGATGACCGGCAGCGTCTGATACAGCACGGAAAGATATTTGTTGTACTGTGTCATCGGCAGCCCCGCCACCTGGGAGAGCAGTGTGGACAGATAATTCGCACTGATATTCTCCACTTCAGCCTCCTCGATATCATAATTCGCCCAGATAACAAACGGCGTCTCATAGCGGAGCATCTCCTGCTCTGTCGTAAGATTATCCAGATCTGACCCGAGAAGCTCTTCATAAAACTCTGTCTCGATACTGGGCAGATGATCGCCGAACATACAGATCACTGTCGGTTCGTCCACCTCAGAGAAGTACTCCACCAGTTCCTCGAAAGCTTCATCTGTCTCCTTAATCAGGGAAAGATAACGGTTGGCCTTTGTATAGGACGTGGACAGGTTCGTCGTATAAATCTGCTGGTAAAAATTGCTGTAGGAAACAGAATAGCCGCCGTGGTTCTGCATGGTAACATTGAAGACGAAAAACGGCTCGGACTCATCACTCTCCTCATACATTTCCTCAATCAGTTTGTAATCATATGAATCACTGATGAAGCGACGCAGCAACATCTCATCTCCATCCTCATAGCGCTCCTTCAGCAGATTTTCATACTCAATCACATTCGAATTCTTTTTATAGGTTTCAATGATATCCTCATCCACAATATTCTCCAGGCTGATAAAATCCGTAAAGCCGAGCAGCGAATATACCGACTCGCGGTTCCAGCCGGAACGGTAATACGGATGGAGAGCCGTCAGCGAATACCCGAGTGATGAGACTGTCGATACCAGAGACGGCGTCTCGCTGTCAAGATATGACTGGTAAACATTACACCCTGCGGGCAGGAAGGAGATCGTATTCCCCGTCAGCGCCTCGTACTCACTGTTGCTGGTCCCCGCGCCGAACACCGGCACCGTCACATATCCCTTTATCGTATTCTCTGTCAGGCTGTGTATGAACGGCATATAGTCCTCGTTCGTCTCCAGATCACCCAGATTGCCCAGATCTGCCCAGGATTCGTTCATAATAAATATAATATTCGGTGTTTCCCCGTCTTCTGAAGCGGTGTAATCATTCTCTCCGGTCAGGATATTGATGGATGTGTCGCTGTCGGGATCCACTCCCGCCTCTTCCAGGGTATCCGTAATATAGTCATCTACTGCTTCCGCGTCATAGCCGGACGGCTTCTGCACAATCAGATATTTCGTGTTCAGGCAGAAATTGAAAAAGGATCCCGTCTTGTGATAGCCCCGGGCCTGATTCCAGAAATCCGGCTTGTATCCCATATTGGTCGAAAAATCCGTGAAAAAGAACGAAATCAGAACAACCGCCAGATAACCTGCCACCGCCAATTTTGAAGCTATCCTGAATTTCATCTTCTGCGGCTTCATATTTACGCATCGTTTATTAAACAGATAAATCAGGAAAAAGACAATCGAACCCAGCAGGATATTCCAGCTCAGCTCATACGTATAGCCATCCGCGACATTCAGTCCGGTCCGGATCGTCACAATGTCCGACGGCAAAAACGGTGTCCCCTGAAACAGTTCGACATAATAATTGATGATCGACCAGACATACAGACCAATGTTCACAGCCAGGCTTGAAATATGGTATCTGCCCGTGATCAGATACAGAATCAGATAAAACACCAGATAGATCATATAATTGGCCAGTCCGGTCTTTACTGAAAAATTCCAGATAAAATTGCCGTTGAAGCATTCCACCATCTGGAAACTGAAAATCGGCATCACAAAAAACAACACCGTGTTCGCCAGCATCTGATACTTCTCATCTACCCATGAGCGCACCGCAATGAGCAGTCCGGCGCCGACACCGCCGATCATGGAAAGAATAAATAACGCGTAGCCGTGATCCAGATCCAGTTCCGGATCCAGATACATCTTATAGTGTACCGCAACAAAAATAATGATAAAGGCAGTGACTGCCGCGGCCAGCAGCCTGACTTTCTTTCCGGCAAGTTCAAAATGCATAGTTTTTCCTCTTTGTACTTTCATGCCCCGCAATGATCCGGGATTACTGATATTTTACAATACTTTGACTCAGAGTATATTAAATAGCAACAAAAAAAATATGTCAATCTTTTTTTCAATGTTTTTTCAATCAATCTATGGTTTCTTCTCCAAATATGATATATACTAAATCATATATTTGCAGCAAAGACATTTTCCAAAGTATAAAAGAAAGGTGTGAAAAAAGTATGAACACGATCGATCAATTCAGACAATGGGTGGCGGAATCCGGCAATATCGTCTTTTTCGGCGGAGCCGGTGTTTCCACAGAGAGCGGCATCCCGGATTTCAGAAGTGTGGACGGACTGTATCATCAGAAGTATGACTATCCGCCGGAGACAATCCTGAGCCACACCTTTTATATGGATCATACCGATGAGTTTTTCCGCTTTTACCGGGACAAAATGCTCGCGCTGGACGCGAAGCCGAACGCGGCTCACATAAAGCTGGCAGAACTGGAAGCCGCCGGGAAGCTGAAAGCCATGATCACCCAGAACATTGACGGACTGCATCAGGCGGCAGGCAGTCAGGAGGTTCTGGAACTGCACGGAAGCGTACACCGCAATTACTGCCGGAAATGCCGCAGATTATACAACGCCCGCTTTATCAAAGATTCCGTCGGCATCCCTCGCTGTGAATGCGGCGGCCAGATCAAACCGGATGTTGTGTTGTATGAGGAGGGTCTGGACTCACAGACCATACAGGACGCCGTTCATTACATCAGTCATGCCGACATGCTGATCATCGGCGGAACCAGTCTGGCCGTCTACCCGGCAGCCGGACTGATCGACTATTATAAAGGAAGCAGGCTGGTGCTAATCAACAAATCATCCACTCCCATGGACCGCCGGGCGGATCTGCTGATTCAGGACTCCATCGGAAAAGTATTCTCCGCGATCGAGGTGTAGATGATGGCATACCTCTATGAAATCGGCGACATAATCAAACTGAAAAAAAAGCACCCCTGCGGCAGCTTTGAATGGGAGATTCTGCGCGTCGGCGCGGATTTCCGTTTAAAATGTACGGGATGTGCCCGGCAGGTCATGATGCCGCGGACGCTTGTCGAGAAAAACACACGCGGACTTGAAAAACGAGAAAAACGAAATAATTAAAAACAGTCTTGCCTGTGCCCGAAAAATATGCTATTATATGGTTTCGTGATATACAAACATACAAATTCCTTGCTCTCGTACACGGAGAGCCACAAGACCAAAAGGAGGTAAGAGCAGCATGAACAAGTATGAGTTAGCATTGATTGTCAGTGCCAAGATCGAGGATGACGCCAGGGCTGCCGTAGTTGAAAGCGCAAAGGGCATTATTGAGCGCTTCGGCGGCACAGTGACAGAAGTCGAGGAATGGGGCAAAAAACGTCTGGCTTATGAGATCCAGAAGATGCCCGAAGGCTTCTATTATTTCATCCAGTTCGAAGCTCCCGGCAGCACACCTGCCGAAGTAGAGCAGCGTGTTCGGATCATGGATCACGTGCTTCGGTACCTGATCGTCAGAAAAGACGAGGCATAAGGCGAAGAAAGAGGTTTCTATGAACAGAGTTATATTGATGGGACGCCTGACGAGGGATCCCGAGATCCGGTATGCACAAAACGACCAGACCATGGCGATTGCCCGATATACACTCGCGGTTGACCGCAGAGGCCGCCGTGACGGGAACGACGGACAGCAGACAGCAGATTTCATCAGCTGTACCGCATTCCGCCAGCAGGCCGAGTTTGCCGAGAAGTACCTGCGCAAGGGTATGAAGATCGCCATCACCGGCAGGATCCAGACCGGCAGCTACACGAACCGCGAGGGTCAGAAGGTCTACACGACGGATGTCATCGTGGATGACCACGAGTTCTGCGAGAGCAAGAACGCCAGCAGCGCGGGTTCCGGCAGCTATTCCGGCGGCTTTGCCCCGGCATCGGACAACCGTCCGTCTCCGGACAACGCGGTCAGCGACGGCTTTATGAATATTCCGGACGGGATTGATGAAGAGCTTCCCTGGAACTAAACGAAACCGCATGTGTGTTTACAGCACACATCACCAACAGTACAGTCTCTATCAGGAGGTAAAACAATCATGGCTTATAATAAAGAAGGCAGAAGCGATTCTCCGATGAAGCGCAGAGGCGGACGCAGGAGAAAAAAGGTCTGCGTATTCTGCGGAAAAGATAATGTGATCGATTACAAGGATGTCAACAAATTAAAAAGATACGTATCCGAGCGCGGCAAGATTCTTCCCAGAAGAATCACCGGCAACTGCGCCAAGCATCAGCGCGCGGTTACAACGGCGATCAAGAGAGCACGCCACGTTGCGCTTATGTCGTATATTGCAGAGTAATTTTAACCATCCGTGTCATTGAATCGGATTTATGGAACTTTAAGAGCCATCAGTGGTTATGCTGATGGCTCTTTTGTCGTGATCATCAATTCGTTTCGCATTTTGAGTTGTCGCAAATAATGTGAATGCGATGCGGATTATTGTTATTCCTGATTCTGCACTCAATTTTGATCCAGCAGATTCGTCATACTCTTTAAACTGATCGCGATCGTCGATGTGTTATGCAGCAACGAGGAAGTCGCCGGCGGCAGCACACCCGCCACGCCGAGAATGATCAGCATCAGGTTGAAGCCGATGATAAAACGGTAATTCCCATGAATGCGCTTCATCAACGCGTCGCTGAGCTTTTTCAGCGTCACCAGCGTATACAGATCATCCGCCGAGATTGTCACATCCGCAATCTCCCTGGCAATGGCCGCACCGTCTGATATCGCAATACCGACATCCGCCTCCGAAAGTGCCGGGGAATCATTCACACCGTCGCCGACCATGATCACGCGCCGACCGGCCTCATGCTCGGACCGGATAAAGCCCGCCTTATCCTCCGGAAGCACCTCCGCCCGGTATTCGTCCACTCCCACAGCGGCAGCCACTGCCCGCGCCGTCCGTTCATTGTCGCCGGTCATCATCATAACCTTCCCGATGCCCAGCTCCTTCAGGAGACCGATCACCTCCGAAGCCTCCTCGCGAAGCGGATCCTCTATACAGATCACTGCCGTCAGGACGCCCGATTCCGCCAGATAAAGATGCGAATACTCATTCGGAAGGGCATCAAACTTCTCCTGTTCTCCCTCCGGGATCCGGCACTGCTCATCCTCAAATACGAAATGATAACTGCCCAACACTACCTTCTGTCCATCCACAATGCTGGAGATGCCGTGAGCCACTACATATTCCACCTTCGTATGACGCTCCTCATGGAAAAGGTTCCGTTCCTTCGCCGCATTTACAACCGCCTTCGCGACAGAGTGCGGATAATGCTCCTCCAGACAGGCAGCCATCCGCAGAACATCCTTCTCCCGTCTGCCGTCAAACGTCACAATCTGAGCTACAGAAGGGGAAGCATGCGTCAGCGTGCCGGTCTTGTCAAACACAATGGTATCCGCCTCCGACACTGCTTCCAGAAACTTCCCGCCCTTGACAGAGATATGATACGCGTTGCTCTCCCGCATCGCTGACAGCACCGCCAGCGGCATGGACAGCTTCAGGGCACAGGAGAAATCCACCATCAGGATTGCCAGCGCCTTCGAGGCGTTTCTCGTCAGCAACCATGTCAGGATCGTCCCTCCGAGGCTGAACGGAACCAGACGATCCGCCAGATGGGAAGCCTTATCCTCTGTCACAGATTTCAGTTTCTCGGAATCCTCAATCATGCGGACGATCTTGTCGTATCGCCCGGCGCCGGAAACCTTATCCACGCAGATGACACACTCGCCTTCCTCAACCACTGTCCCCGCGTAGGTATAACTCCCGACACCTTTACGCACCGCCAGCGGCTCCCCGGTGATCGAAGCCTGGTTCACCATCGCCTCCCCGGACACCACTTTGCCGTCGAGCGGGATCATATTTCCCATGCGAACCACAATCTCATCGCCGACCTGAATGTCATTAATTGAAACCAGAACCTCCTGTCCGTCCGCCTTCTGCCATACGCGATCAATCTTCAGCGACATGGTCCGCGCCAGATCATCCACAGATTTCTTGTGTGTCCACTCCTCCAGGATCTCGCCAATTCGCAGCAGAAACATCACAGAAGAGGCCGTGTCAAAATCTCCGCGCAGCATGGAAACCGTAATAGCCGTGGCATCCAGAAGCGCCACCTCGATCTTTCCTCTCATCAGGGAGCGGAGACCCATGGCAATATAGCGAACAGAGCGGACGGACGCAACCAGAATTCGGATCGGCAGCGGGAGAAAAAACTTCGTCACAACCCTGCTGGCAATCGTAAATACCAGCTTGTCCTCAAATTCACGATTCAGCGCACGTCCGGTGTGATCCGGCACGAGAGCCTCATTCTTCTCATAGCAAAAACGGGAAAGCGCGGTGATGATGTCCGCACGCACGTTTCCCACTGACCCCGGAGCCATCTCTGTGCCGGACGATTTTTCAGATCTTACCTGTGTCCGGGAATACTCCGCATGGTAAAAAATCACTGCGTCACAGGTACGGTCATATACCTTCACATCCGTCACGCCGCTCTGCGAACGCAGATAGTATTCCAGAATATCCGCCTGATGCAGGGTCATATGGCCGCAGACCATGCGCACCCTCATCCGACCCCTTGATTCGTGCATTATTTTACATTTCATGATATATCTCCCATGTGCGTCAAACTGCCGGCCGGATTCATACAGCAAATCCAGCCGGCAGTCTACTACTGATGCAGTGTCTGATTATGCCTCTGCTTCACAGGAAGTGTCATCCACTTCCTCTGCTTCCTTTGCCGCACGAGCCTCATTGATCTCCTTCGCATCGGCCAGAATATCATCGGCATTTTCCTTAATCGCAGTAGCTGTCGTCATCACACAATCCTTTGCACGCAATACCGCGGCCGTGGTATGGGTATATGCTTTTTTTGCGTCCTTGCTGCTGAGGATTTTAATCCCGGCCGTGCCGAACAGGACGCCGCCTGCAAATAATCCGAGTTTCGTCCAAAAAGTATTCATCCTACGTCCTCCTTCCTGTTCAGGTGTTATCATAACACGCTCAGTATCGGTTGTTCAAGGGTATTTTTTGTTTGCATATTTTATTCTTTATTTGACGTTTTTATTCATAATTGCCCACAACAAACCGGTGTATCAGACCGCAAGCTCTTTCATCAGCTCGTGTACGGTTGTGATACCGCCGATCTCTCCGACCCTTGCGCCGCAGAAAATCAGGCCGTTCTCCAGATCTCCCCTGACCGCATTAATCAGCGCCTGAGTGATACAGTAAGCCGCCGTCACCGGACTGCACGCACTCAGACAGTTGAAACAGTAATCAACCCCGCCCGGACATGATGCGACCCGCTCCACAAAAGCATTCCGCAGCGCCCGTCCGGGCATACCCACCGGGCTTTTTATAATCACCACATCCTCCTCGGCCGCCTGCACATAAGCCTGCTTAAAAGATTCATGAGCATCACACTCTTCAGTCGCCACAAAACGGCTTGCCGCCTGAATCCCGTCCGCGCCCAGTTCAAGCGCGCGCATAACATCCTCCCGGTGAAATATACCGCCCGCTACAAACACCGGCATTACGGTACCGTATTTCTTTTCATATGTATTTTTAAGCGCAATAATTTTCCGGATCTCCTCATCATAATTCAGACTGGCGATATCATGCAGCTGCTCCGGCGAAAAACCGAGATGACCTCCGGCGCGCGGACCCTCGATCACCAGGAAATCCGCTGTGCGCTTATATTTCCTGTCCCACAATTTCAAAATCACCCGGGCTGATTTCTCACTGGAAACAATGGGCGCAATGGCGACGTTGAATCCCGCCACGCACTCCGGAAGCTTCGCGGGAAGACCCGCTCCGGAAATAATCGCGTCTACGCCCGCCTCGCAGACCGTCTTTACATAGGTCTCGTAGAGCTGAGTCACTGACATAATATTGACGCCCACCAGGCCGTTGCCGCCGGAAAGCTCCTTCGCCCGGCGTATCTGCTGCGGAAGCACACGAAGATTCGCTTCCTCGGGAGCCGTCTCAAACTCCGGATCATCATACCCGATCTGGGCAGTCGAAATAACGCCCATCCCTCCCTCTCTTGCCACCGCTCCGGCAAGTCTGCTGCGGCTAATGCCGATACCCATTCCGCCCTGAATAATCGGTATAGGCAGAGTCCTGCCCTTTAACCGCACTGATTTCATTATC
>JAJQEU010000049.1 GCA_021201535.1 Clostridiales bacterium
AGAGGGATTTTATGCTCATTTTTCCCCTGCAAGCCCTACTGTGTTTTCATACTTAACAGGGCTTCAAGACTTAAAACACAATTTACATTTGTGCATTTTTTCTTATTTTCAGAAAAACAGTACTTTTGACACCTTAACCATATATATAACAAAAACATCATATCAGAGCAGTTTTATCTTTTGTAGGGAAAATCTTTGTCATAACTGCCCCGAATATGATGTTTTGTATAGTCATTATAAGTCAAAGTACTTACATTTTATAGTATCCGTTTTCGGAACCCACTCCCCTTCATCATACGGAACGGCACATCAACCGTTTGCCGCAGCAGCCAACGCCTTTCCCGCGGCAACCAATGCCTCCTCCGCCTCTGCATCGGGAGCTTCATTGCAAATCACACCCTCGGCTTCGATCATCTCTGCGCCTGCTCCGGTCATCTGATCTGTCCATGTTCTCATCCACTCACCATCACCCCAGCCATAAGAACCGAAAAGCAGAATTTTCTTTCCGGAAACTGAGCCTGCAAGCTCTTCCACAAACGGATCAACAACCGATTCCTCCAGTTGCTCTGCGCCCATGGAAGGGCACCCCATCGCAAATACTGCTTCTGATGCCAGGGCATCCGGTGTCGTATCCTCGAACGGTATAATCACCGGTGTCGCGCCGCCGTCGGTCACACCTTTCGCTACCAGTTCCGCCATTGATGCCGTGTTACCTGTTCCTGACCAATAAACAATTTTTACTTCTGCCATTTTTATCTCCTTTTTTTATTATGTACTCTCGAAATCCAGTTGTCTGACTTTGAGAGCCTTATGATCAACAGGCAATTTCCCTGATGTTTTTTCCTGAGAAAAATTCTTCCAAAGCACAATTCTTTGCTTCGTCAAACGCGCGAAACATCTGCTTTGCCCGCTCCACATCCGAATATACCTTCCAATATCCGATGCATCTGCAATTTTTCCCCCGGTGGTGAATAAAGCCTCTGACATCCTCCAACGGATATCCGAGAAACACACCCATCTCATGCGGAAACTCCTGTGACTGATTATAATAATATGCTACTTGTTTTCCCAGATGCTGCAGCTGTTGTTTCAGAGAACCCGGTCTGTAACCATACTGAATCAAAAATTCCGCCACATCCTCCTGTAGCAGCCATTCTTTCAACCACTCTTCGCGATAGAGAAGAACGACCTCTCTCTTATTTCCCCGGCAAAGACAGTACAGTCGCACATCCGTCTTATACAAAAAAGAGCAAACCACTCCGGAATACCCGGAGGGCACAGTAAACATGCTGGCCATTTTTACATTTTTCAAAACCGGAGCGCTCTGTACAATCATCTGCATCTGAACACTCTCTGCAAGCTGTGGACTCGTCAGACATCTCACTACTGCTTCCGCCGGCATAAACCATCCCCCTTTTCGAAACATATGATCGTTTGCCATAACTTAGTATGCATCTGTTTTGTTTATTTATGCATACTGCTCCAGAATTCCGATCAGCGCGCTGGCGCTGCTGCTGTGTGATCTCTCGATAATCGCATTGCTGCGTTCCGCTTCTGATACTGCACAATGAACCATTTTATGAGAAACCGTAGAAGTAAACAAAATCATCAGATCCGGCTGCCCGATCTTGTTTTTTAAATCTGTCTTCATCTTAGTAAAAACCTTTGCCTTGCATTTATATCTCTTACATATGTCTTTATACTGCGTTTCCATCCGTTCATGTCCGCCTATGATTACAATGCTCACGGTTAGCTCCTTTCTTACTTTAGTTAGCTGTTTATAACATTTGTGTAAAAAAATATACCTTTTCTGACCCGTTCTTTATTTATGGTTAGAATACATTAACTCTTGTCATTTGTCAATAACTTTTTCACAAAAAAAGACGACAGATCCATATTTCTGCCGTCTTTATGTAATCTCTGAGTTTTGTATCCGGTTTCACAGGATACGCATCCGATCATCCGGACTTAAATGAACACCCTGACGAAAAACTGCCCGACGATAAAATCTCTGTCGCATCGTAGTATAGTCTCAGATGATTGCCTGAATGCTTTGCCATACCACAATTGCTGTAAACTCTTTACCTCATCGTGATATAGCCCCGGTAATTTGCGAGATTATTGCTCGGTGTGTAATCCGCAACCGCTGCGCTGCAAATATTATGGTATGACTTCAGGAACGGGAACTCGTCCTGCTGCGCCCACTCCGGCTTCTCCAAAACTTTGGTATCCTCCACCATCACTTTATACCAGCCGGACTGATTCTCAAACCAGAGCTCCAATACATAATCCATCACACAGTCATTAATCTCTTTTTTGACATTGCTGCAGAGAATGCGCGTACACTCCGGAGCCGCCTCAAAAATCGGAATCACCTTTTCGAAAAGCCATTTGGATCCCTCTTCCTTGTCTACACCTGCGGGGAACCCGATGGTCATGTTAAACCGATAATTCGCGCCGTCCTCAATCGTACGTCCCTTGCCTTTGATATCCTTCTCCCACCACATGGGCAGAAAAGCAAAAATGAACGGCTTGCCCTCCGCGTTATTCGACTGCCGTGCGGCATTGCCCGCATCTCCCTCAGATTCGAGCTGTCCGCCGCCCAATGCAGCGGCCGGGATATTGCCCTGCCATACCAGTACGTCCATCGGAAAAGTCTCCGCAATCGCCTTGATCTCCAGGCGCGGATCCAGATCACTTACCAGCCAATGGTGCTCGGTAAGCTGCATCCTCGCATAGCCGAACCGGTCACCCTCAGGCGGAATCGGAAAGGACGGATAAAACGCATACTTTGTAACATACGGTTCAAACTGAGAAATACTGTCCGGTACGTGAACCTTGTACAGCCATCTCTGTAATTTCGGTCTGTAATCTTCACACGCACAGTCAACATAGATCAGACTGCGCATGGGTTCAAACTTAAAATCACCTGATTTCGGGACACAACGCTCCGGTACATCATGCGTCGGGTTTGAAATCTGATTTGTGTCTGCCATAATAATCCTCCTCATTCATTTCAGACTGTTTCAGAAGCACAAAAGGGATGTACCCCAACGGGAACCCCCCCCGCTCTCCGCTGAGATACATACTGCGCGAATGTCATAATCCGGCATCCATCCACAACTATCCCTCTTCGCCGCTTCTGCAATCGGCAGACCGTATGAAACAGAAAATGTCAAACGTCTGCCGGGATACCGTGTTCACAGGGAAGCGCACTGCCTGTCTGACAATAACACGGCAGTCCCTCCCGCGCCCATGATCCTGTGTCCCCCGATATCCGAACATTATATCACCTTTCTCTCTCGAAAAGTACAAAGAATATATGATATAGGTTATTTATCCTCGGATGGAGCCGGCGTCGGCTCACATACTGCCGTATAATGAGCCTTTCGGGCTTTGAACTCAGGATCCTTGAAGAGGTTAATCAGGCGTCCCTCATTCTCAAAAATATCTTCGCCGTGCAGAAACTTACCGGAGAGAATATCGTGCGCGTGATGCTCTGTCGTCGGATCAAATTTGAACTTGAACGCTCCGTCGACAATCTCCAGCGTGCCTTCCAGTCCGCAGAGTTCACAAACACAATTCGTCGTGCCGGGGTAGATGTAAAAATTATTCCCCTGGCAATGCGGGCAGGCACCCTCAGCACCTTTCCAAAGAGAAATCCCCTCCGAACCCTCAATCTGCATATCTGTATCAATAATGTACTGCGCAGCCTCCACCAGATTGCGTCCGATCTGTTTCATACGCTCTACCTTGTCGTCATGCATGATCACATCCTTCGACCAGGAGAAAAACTCATTATTTACAACCTTCCAACCCGGACTCATCGCAAACATCGCGTGGTCTGTCTCGACACGAACCGCCCAGTCAGAGCCGCCGATTCCGACAAAAGAAAGAGCTTTCTGCCGGAAGTATCTCGGATTCAGTTCCTCCTTGCCACGCGCCTTCAGCTCCTGATTGAGAATCTTCATCATACCGGTATCATGACCCGGCCCCATACGATCCGTGATCGAGTGAAACAATCCCGTTCCGCCGGACTCATAAATCGGATCTACGATCAAAACTCCGTCCGCCTCGATAACCTTCTCATAAAACGCTTTGAAATCATCCTTTCGCGTGCAGATCATACCCTTGCCCATCACCAGTCCGCGTGAACAGGCCACACAGCCGGAGCAATACTGAATATCCCAGTCCAGCAAATGAATAAACTCAATTTCCGCCCCCATCTCTTTTGCTGCTTCGAGCGCAACGCGGCACATCGTGTCATTGTTGCCGTTTTTTGTCCCCAGAGAAACACCTAAAATTTTCATATTACCTATCCTCCTTGATATAATAGGTTTATTATACCATAAAAAAAACATCTGTGTATGTTTTTGTATAAAAATATTATAATTTGTTTGATTTTTAATGTCAAATGTACAATCTGCATGCAGCAACATGCGTCGGCAAACTTTTTTGCCTTTTTTTTCGTTGTTTTTCACAAAAACAAGAAATTGATTTTCGATCAGGAGAATCTGTCATGCACAAAACGGATTACAGAAAAATCAGGCAGTGAGCATCTGCCTCAGTGTCAGGGCCATCTCCGCCACGATTCTTCTTTTCATATCCTGACGTGAGAGGCCGGCCGTCTCGAGATGCAGTGTGTGCAAATATTTTTGTTCATTCCACAAAATAGCATAATAGACCTCACCGGGAACACTGTCAGAATTATTTGAATCCGTATTTCCCGTCGTACCTGTGACCCCGATCCCGATCTGAGCGCCATATGCTTCCCGACAAGCCTCCGCCATCGCCTCCGCCACCGGAAGAGAGTAGACGCCGTAAACCGCAATCGTCTCTTCCGGCACGCCCTGCATCACCTTCGCCTCATTAGAATAAGTAACAAACGAACCTTTAAAAACAGCGGAAGCACCCTCTGTATCCGTAATACCGGATGCGAAAAGCCCGGATGTGCAACTCTCCATCGCGGAGACAGAAATGTTCCGTTCAATCAGCAGACGAACCGCAGCCTCCATATCATCGGTTGCTGTTTCTGTATTCGCCGCAGTTTCCCTATCTGTCGCAGCCGCAGCTTCAGTCTCACAGTCTGCGACAGTAGCAGCCAAACCGTTTTCCTGCTTTTCATGCTGAGTTCTTTCATCTGTCTTCAAAAACATATACGCTCTCTCCATCTTCTCATCTGCCTCAGAGGCAACCCGAAGGCAACAGTATAATACAAAATTTATGAACACTGCAACTCCGGTTCCCGTGGCAATCAAAACAGTTCCCATATACACACTCCCTTCAGAAAAATATTCCTCTGTCAGAGAGTATTCCCGTATTTTTATATTTATATCATTCTTAAAATAAAAATCTGTCACTGTGAATCAAAAAGCATCA
>JAJQEU010000029.1 GCA_021201535.1 Clostridiales bacterium
TCGAGGAGAATCTGGTATCGCTCGATGAGAGTTTTTACTGTCCGGGCTATAAACTGGTGGAGGATCGGAAAATCCGCTGTCACAAGACGGCGGGACATGGCTCCGAGACATTTACGGAGGCAATCATGAATTCCTGCAACCCGGTGTTTATCGAACTGGGACTTCGGCTCGGAGCGGCCGTTTTTTACGATTATTTTGAGCAGTTCGGTCTGCTGGAAAAGACCGGTGTGGATCTGCCCGGCGAGGCGGCGACCATCATGCACGCCGAGGATGCGATCGGCCAGGTGGAACTGGCGACCATCGCCTTCGGTCAGTCTTTTCAGATCACCCCGCTACAGCTGATCACGACCGTGTCTTCCCTGATCAACGGGGGTACGCGCGTCACACCGCATTTCGGCGTGTGCGTGGAGGATGAGGACGGCAAAGTGGTCGAGACTTTTTCTTACACGGAGGAGGAAAATCTTGTAAGTGGGGAGACGTCCGAAACGCTGCGGTATCTTCTGGAGAAGGTAGTGTCGGAGGGAACCGGAAAAAACGGAGCGGTGGAGGGATATTCCATCGGCGGAAAGACGGCTACATCCCAGACCATGCCGCGGAGTGAGAATCAGTATATTTCCTCTTTTATCGGTTTTGCCCCGGCGGATGACCCGCAGGTGATCGGGCTGGTCGTGATTTATAACCCGCAGGGGACATACTACGGAGGTACGGTTGCGGCTCCGGTGATGCAGGAGATATTTGAGGATGTGCTTCCATACCTCGGTGTGGAACATTCCGGGTAACCGGTCTGATAAAAAATAAAAGCCAATCCGGTGTTGCAAATCCTGTCGAAAAGCACTATACTGGGATACCGTAAGAACGATAGGTACGAATGGAAGAGGTAAAAAAATGACATTTCAGGTAATTATTCCGGTTTTGGTCGCGTTTGCGATCACGGCGGTTTTAGGTCCCTTTATGATTCCTCTGCTGAGGAGATTAAAGGTCGGGAATACGGAGCGGGAAGAGCTCACATCTCATCAGAAGAAGACCGGTACGCCGACGATGGGCGGCATTATGATTCTGATCGCGGTCGTGGTCACCTCTCTGATCTATGTGCGGGATTATCCGCGCATTATCCCCGTCCTTTTTGTGACGGTGGGGTTTGGGATCATCGGTTTCCTGGACGATTACCTGAAAGTAGTGCTGCGGCGTTCCGACGGGCTTCTGGCCTGGCAGAAGATGTTGTGTGAGATTGCGGTGACGGCGGTGTTTGCGGTATATCTGGTCCGATCGGATATTTCTCTGGCCATGCTGATTCCGTTTTCCGGCGGGAAGTATCTCTATCTGTCGTGGCTGGCAGTTCCGATTCTTTTTCTGGCGGTCATAGGGACGGTCAACGGTGTGAATTTCACGGACGGTCTGGACGGCCTGGCTTCCAGCGTGACAGTTCTGGTCGCTACCTTTTTTTCCGTGATCGCCGTGGGCAGTGCCTGCGGGATTGCGCCGATCACCTGCGCGGTCGTGGGCGCGCTGCTCGGATTTTTACTGTTTAATGTCTATCCCGCCAGTGTTTTTATGGGAGATACGGGTTCTCTCGCGCTGGGGGGATTTGTGGCGGCTGCCGCTTACATGATGCAGATGCCGATTTTCATTCTGATTGTCGGTCTGATTTACTGGATCGAGATTGTTTCTGTTATGATACAGGTGACTTATTTTAAAAAGACAGGCGGGAAACGTTTCTTTAAAATGGCTCCGATTCACCATCATTTTGAACTGTGCGGGTGGTCGGAGACGAGGATTGTGGCGGTGTTTTCCATTATCACGGCACTGCTCTGCCTGGTGGCGTTTATCGGGATGTGAGGAGGAAAAATGGATTTTTCAGGGAAGCAGGTTCTGGTGTTCGGGACCGGAATCAGCGGCATTGCGGCCGCGGGATTATTACAGAAAAGACACGCGGACGTGGTTCTGTTTGATGGAAATGATATGCTGGATGAGAATCGCGTGATGGCGGATTTTGAGGATACGGATCGGATCCGTTTTTATAAGGGCGAATTGCCGGAGGAGGTAAAACAGGAACTGGATCTTGCGGTTTTAAGTCCGGGCATTCCGGTTGATCTGCCGCTCGTGCGCGGCATGAGGGACGCCGGTCTGCCGATCTGGGGAGAGGTGGAGCTTGCCTGGCAGTGCGGGAAGGGGTCTGTTCTCGCGATCACGGGGACCAACGGCAAGACGACCACGACTTCTCTGCTCGGTGAGATTATGAGGCATGCCCGCGGCGATGTAAAGGTGGTCGGGAATATCGGGATACCCTATGCCGGCGTCGTGGATGATATGACGGACGACACCGTGACCGTGGCGGAGATCAGCAGCTTTCAGCTTGAGACAATACAGGATTTCTGCCCGGATGTCTCGGCGGTGCTCAATATCACGCCGGATCATCTGAACCGTCATCACACGATGGAGAATTATGTGGCGGCGAAAATGCGCATCGCGGAGAATCAGAACAGGAATCAGGTCTGTATACTGAATTATGAGGATGAGATCCTGAGAGAGAAGGCGGAGCAGATTTCCGCCAGAGTGATCTGGTTTTCCAGCTGCCGTCGGCTGGAGAAGGGGCTGTATCTGGAAGGAAATCATATTTTTTACGCGGATGGAAAGTCAGACGTGAAGGTGATAGATACCGGAGAACTGAATATTCTCGGCCGACATAATTACGAGAATGTCATGGCTGCCGTGGCTATGGCGATCAGCTGCGGCGTTCCGATGGAGCGGATCCGCGAGACGCTGCGGACTTTCCAGGCGGTGGAACACCGCATCGAGTATGTGACGGAAAAGCGCGGTGTGCGGTTTTATAATGACTCCAAGGGAACCAATCCGGATGCTGCCGTGAAGGGGATTCAGGCGATGGATCGCCCCACCTGCCTGATCGGCGGCGGATATGACAAGGATTCCGAATATACGGAGTGGATCAACAGCTTTGACGGCAGGGTAAAGCTGCTGGTTCTGATCGGACAGACGAGAGAAAAGATTGCCGCACAGGCAAAAGCCTGCGGCTTTTCGGATTATGTTTTCGCCGACAGTCTGCAGGAAGCGGTGGATCTCTGCTACAGGAATGCGAGACCCGGAGATGCTGTGCTGCTCTCGCCGGCCTGTGCGAGCTGGGGCATGTTTCCGAATTATGAGGTGAGAGGGAAGATGTTTAAAGAAATGGTTCACGCATTAGAGGAGTAGTCCGTATGAGTCGTCGTCCGAAAAAGGAGAAGACAATCAAATATTTTGATTACAGTCTGTTGTTCCTGATTATTTTTCTTCTGGGATTCGGGCTGGTCATGCTCTACAGTGTCAGTGCTTACGAGGCGCAGAGCGAGTTTGGCGACGCCACTTATTACCTGAGGCATCAGGCGCGCAATATAGCTGTCGGCCTGGTCCTGATGTTTTTCGTGACGCAGATACCCTATCGCTGCTGGAAAAAGGTCGGACCCCTGGTCTATCTGTTCGCTTTTCTTCTCTGCGCAGCCGTTATTTTTGCCGGGAGCGACGCAAACGGCTCTACGAGATGGCTGGAGATCGGACCGATCTCATTTCAGCCGTCAGAGATCGCAAAGATTGCCGTCATCATTTATCTGGCGGCGGTTCTGAGCCGGATGCCGAAACAGATCACGAATTTTCGAACGATCATTAAAGTTCTGATCCGCGTGGTTCCGATCATTGCCGTGATCGCGTACAGCAACCTGAGCACAGCGATCATCGTCGCGGGTATCTGCATTCTGATGATGTTTGTCGCCAGTCCGAAGTACTCCCATTTTTTTGTGCTGGCGGCACTGGTCGTGGCGGGAGCTGCGGTATTTATACTGACACAGTCTTATCGGAGCGACCGTATCATGGCGTGGCTGCACCCGGAGGATTATCCGGATGAAGCCTATCAGACTCTGCAGGGACTGTATGCGATCGGATCAGGCGGTCTGTTCGGAAAGGGACTGGGCGCCAGCATTCAGAAGCTGGGATATGTTCCGGAGGCTCAGAATGACTTTATTTTTTCAATTATCTGTGAGGAGCTGGGACTCTTCGGCGCGATCTGCGTGATTCTGCTGTTTATCCTGCTGATCTGGCGGTTTATGGTGATTGCGAACAATTCCGCCGATCTGTTCGGCGCTCTGCTGGTGGTGGGCGTGATGTCCCATATTTCCCTGCAGGTGATTCTAAATCTGGCGGTTGTGACGAATTCCATGCCGAACACGGGTGTGATTCTGCCGTTTATCAGCTACGGAGGTTCGTCCATGATTTTCCTCCTCGCGGAGATGGGGCTGGCACTGTCTGTCTCACGGGGGATTCATCTGGATGAAGAGTATCCGAAAGCGTGATATTTGCAGCGACAGCGGATGAGTGACAGCGTTACCTGAAGCATGCGGGAATACCCGTGAAATCGGTTCGTGCGGCGGATACGGGTCAGCGGGAGGCGTAAATGAGAAAAAAGAGAAGAAAACAAAGGCGGCGCAGACTTCTTCGAATTGCTTTGCCAGTTCTGATCCTGCTTGTGCTTCTCGCAGTGATCATGGTATGGAAGGTCTTTGTCGTCGAAGATGCGGAGGCCACCGGAAACGAGATATACTCAGACGAACAGATCGAGAGCTGGGCGCTGGATGACGAATATTCCTGGAATTCACTGTATGTGGTTCTGAAAAATAAATTTCAGAAGCAGGAGGAGATCCCGTTTGTGGACACAATCAACATTTCGCTGCTGTCGCCATCAAAGATTCAGATTGAGGTGACCGAAAAGGGTGTCCTCGGCTATGTATATATTCCGACACTCGGTCAGAACGCCTATTTTGATCAGGACGGTTTTGTTGTAGAGCTGTCATCTGATGTGATCGAGGGAACGATGAAGATCTGCGGCCTGTCGGTGGAGCGTGCTGAATTGTATGAGAAGCTTGATCTGGAGGATACCAGCATCCTGAAAACGCTGCTTTCACTGACACAGCTTCTGAAAAAATATGATCGCGTGCCGGAACTCATCTACGTAAATGACGGCGATGTCCTGCTGAGCTACGGTTCGATTCAGGTCAATCTCGGGACAGGTTCCTCGCTGAATGAGAAAATTCTGCGTATGGATCAGATTCTGTCACAGCTGGATGAGGGACAGACCGGAACGCTTCATCTCGATACCTGGAGTCAGTCCAGTACGGATATTTATTTTAAACAGGGCGAGCTTACGGATATACCCGTGGATGAACAGACGGTGCCGGTGGAGAGCGATGCAGGATGATATTCAGACAAAAAAGAGTTTTTATGTATTTTTCAAAAAAAACAGTTGATTATTTACCGAAAAGATTATAATATT
>JAJQEU010000008.1 GCA_021201535.1 Clostridiales bacterium
TTGCGACAAAAGCCGACGAGAAAAAATATATTCAGGTCACTGAGAGCATGAACGCCCCGGACACACGGGAACGGGAGTTTTCACCGCTTCGCAAGATAAAAGATAATTATGAAAAAATCGTGATCGCAATGGAGTGTGATATGCCTCAGCCGCAGGATGGAATTAAAGTGATCCGTGCGATGGATTTCCTGCTGGAATAACTAAATCGTTAAAATGTGCAGCGCTGTCTTTCCCGTAATAATAATTGGGAAATGTGAAACGCGGCCCCGGAGGTGTTGTTTGCCTGTATGATTATTTGATTAGATTAAAAGGTGAGGATCGTGCGATCCCGATTCAGTATCTCTGAGAACAGAATAGGATAAATATCAGTATCGAAGATATGAAATGATGAGACAGATGGATGGCAGTCAGAGTAATGAAGATCGGCAATGATAATGTCAGGAGGACAGAACTTTATGTCAGACAAATCACAGAACCCGGACGACATTGAGGAATTTTCCAGACTCAACAGAATATTCAAATCAAAAGCGGTGCAGATGATCCTGGATAAGATCGGCGACGGCACCTTCGGCGAATTTCTGGACGACTAGTACATCGTAAATTAAATAACTAGCCAAATAATAGACTTCGTGCTATACTTGATACCAGAAAGAGAGGTGTCAGGCATGGCAAATGCAAAAGCAATTATTTTAACTGATGAAGATCATGAATATCTTCAATCTCTTATCCGCCAAAGGACAATACAAGCTCAGGTTGTAGAACGTGCAAAGATTTTGATATATAAGGCTCAAGGCGATGCAAACCAAACGATTGCAAGTCGTCTTGATATCAACGTCAATACAGTAAAATTGTGCCTGAACAAATATAAGTCCGGAGGCATACAGGAAGCCCTTTTCGACAGGCAGCGCAAAGGACGTCCTGTGGAGATTACGGACGATTCCGTTTCATGGATTATCAATATTGCTTGTCAACGTCCTGCGGATTTGGGATATTCCCAGGAACTCTGGACGCTGAAAAACCTGCATGCCCATGTCCAAAGCCATGCGGCAGAAGCTGGTTTTCCCCGGCTTGCAACCATAACAAAACCGATGATACAGAAAATACTCTCAAGGAACGAGTTGAAGCCATTTAAAATCAAATATTACTGCGAAAGGCGAGATCCTGATTTCGAACAGAAAATGCACGATGTGCTTCTTGTTTATAAACAGGTATCCATGCAATTTGACGAAAATGGCAACATCATTATCCCTGAAAACGAGCCGATGGTTCATACTGTCTCCTGTGATGAAAAACCTGGTATACAGGCTATAGCCACTACAGGTGCAGATCTTCGTCCGACAACGGAAACCAGCTGCGTATATCGTGATGCAGAGTACAAACGACTTGGAACGCTTTCCTTGTTGGCAGGAATTGATCTTCTGACCGGAATTGCAATCCCAGTTGTAAGCGAAACCCATAAAAGTTCTGATTTTATATTGCTATTAAAAAAGCTTGACGGAATGTATCCCAAAGGAGACATCATACGTATAGTATGCGATAACCATTCTGCACATAAATCAAAGGAAACACGCAACTATTTATCTACTCTTCCGGAAGGGCGATTTGTATTTGTGTTCACTCCCAAGCACGGTTCATGGTTGAATCTGGTTGAAAGCTTTTTCAGCAAGATGACAAAACAAATGCTGAAAGGCATTCGGGTTCAGTCCAAACAAGAACTTGAAGAGAGAATATATCTGTATTTTGATGAGGTCAACAAGGAGCCAGTAGTTTATCATTGGACATACAAGCTCGATGAAATAAGTCAGGAAGAAGCTGTAACAGCTGGCATAAAATCAAACGAGGGTATAGCCAGTTAATTATTATTCGATGTACTAGAAATGGATTTTGCGTTCAGCAGAAGGTATGCGCGGATGATTATTTTTTATACCATTCTGGGCGTCTTAAGTTCCACGCTGAGCCTGGTGTCCTCCGTCGCGAGCAAGTACATGATTGATATTATTACCGGATTTGAGTTCAGCAGGCTCTGGTTTCTGGCGTTGGTGATGGTCGGCAGCATGGTGATCAGTCTGGTGTTTTCCAGTCTGGTCAGCCGTATCTCTACCAGGATCAGCATTCATGTAAACAATGATATCCAGGCCGAAGTGTTTGACCAGATCGTCGACGCGGACTGGCTGGAGTTGAGCAGATTTGCAAACGGCGACCTGCTGAACCGGCTTAACAACGATATCAGCACGGTTTCGTCGAATGCGGTCAGCTGGCTCCCGAATATCATTTCGCCGTCTATAATTTTATCGCGACATTCTGCGTGATTTTTTATTATGATGCGACCATGGCCTGGATCGCGCTGTCGTCGGCGCCGTTTCTGCTGATCGCCAGCCGCTTTCTGATGCGGAAGAATAAGGAGTACCGTAAACGTGTGCTGGAGATCAACAGCGGCATGATGGGGTTTGAGTCGGAGGCGTTTTACAATATGGATACGATCAAATCCTTCGGCGTGGCGGGGTATTACAGCCGGGGACTCCGCCGGTGGCAGGAGAAATATAAAAAGTATAATCTGGACTACAATCTGTTCTCCATAAAAACGAATATCGGCATGTCGACCCTTGGTATGGTCGTCTCCGTTGTGGCGTTCGGTTACTGCCTGTTCCGGCTGTGGACCGGCTCGATTACATATGGAACGATGACGCTGTTTCTGACACAGCGCTCCCGTCTGACGACGCAGTTTAACTCCATAGTGAATATCATACCCGGCATGCTTAACAGCGCCATCTCCGCGCACCGGATCCGGGAGCTGATCGAGCTTCCGCGGGAAAAGCATATCCCGAAGGAGTCGAAGGAGATGGCGAAGACTGCGCGTCTCGGCTTTGAGGTGCGGATGAGGGGCGTGAATTTTGCCTATGTGGAGAACAATCAGGTGCTGCGGGATTCTGATTTTACCGCGAAGCCCAACGAGATCGTGGCGCTGATCGGCCCGTCCGGCGAGGGCAAGACGACGCTAATCCGGCTGATGCTCGGGCTGACGCATCCCGGGGACGGCGCGGTGTCTCTGGTGGATAGCAACGGAAATCAGGTGGAGATCAATGCCGACACGCGGCGGTATTTTTCCTATGTGCCGCAGGGTGTACCGCGTCATGGATGCAAAGCTGACGGAGCTTGGCGAGGAGGAGTCGCAGGCGATGGTGAAGGATTTCTGATGCGATCTGTGTGTGATGAAAAAATGAACATTATAAATTTCAAAGTGATATCACAGAAGGAGAATGATGGACAGCAGTATCGAGCGGAGGGAGAGTGTCCGTACGGTAGATAATCAGGCATACCTGGGCATGCTGAAAGACCTGATTCTGGACGGGAAGGAGGTTTCCCTCACGGTGAGCGGAAACAGCATGAGTCCGTTTATCGTACATCAGCGGGACTCTGTGCTTCTGGCTCCGGTCGTCAGGCCGCTGAGAAAGGGAGATATCGTCTTCTATCAGAGGTGCAATGCGGCGTATGTCCTGCACCGGATCTGCCGAGTCAATGCGGACGGTACGTATGATATTGTCGGGGACGCACAGGTGGAGATCGAAAAACGGGTGACGCGCGGTCAGATTTTCGCTGCCGTCGCGATGGTGCGCCGAAAGGGGCGCGATATACGTCCCGGCAACTTCCGGTGGTTTTTCTTCGCGCGTGTCTGGATACGGATCATACCGCTTCGGCCATTCCTGATGCGCGTCTTAACAGCCGCAAAAGCCGCAAAGTGCGGCTGGTTTTCAGAGAATTTTTGAAAAATGAATAAAGGCTTTTCGTAAAATCCATGGTTTTGGATTTATTGATATGTCTCAATGACGCATGTATGCTTTTTTCCTTTATCGTTTTTGTTATAACTGATACCGACAAGCAGCAGATTGTCCGTATATTTTTGAAGGACGCCGTCATATCGCCTGTCCCTGATCTGCCGGATGGCGCTGTCCGCCGTCTGATCATATTTCAGCTCAATCAGCAACGCGGGCTTATTTACATGAGGCGCAGGGATAAAGGCCAGATCAGCAAAACCCTTCCCTGATGGAAGCTCACGGATGATTGTATAATCATTGCGTGCTGTATAATAGGCGAGTGTGACCGCGCAGCTCAGTGAATTCTCATCGTTATACTGCAAAACAGAAACATTTAAATCGTGAATATGTTCCAGCGCTGTTTCTACGGCAACACAATCTCTGTTGATCGTTGCCTTCAAAAGTTCTTCGGAAGATGCGAGAGCTGACGCGATTTCTTCCCATCCATTTCCCTCGACCGCATTCTGGAAAGCTCCTGCGATTTCCAGGTTGGGAATATATACCTGTCCTGCAGCTTCGTTGTAGGCGAGATAACCCAGATGAATCAGGAGTGTCAGCACATCATCCTTACTCTTGAAGGATGTAATGTCATTTTGGAATCGTGCGGTCTCGATTTTGATTTTATCGCCTCCGAGCATGGCTATGATGGAATCTTTTAATCCGTCGAAGTTCATGCTGATATAGTTTTTCAGAGATTCATAAGTCTCCGAACCGGTCCAGTAGTTGCGAAAGCGTTTTCTTTTCACTGCTGACATCACAGAATCAGGACTGTACACAGAACCCGGCTCTTCAAAAGAATATCCGTCATACCACCGTTTCATTTCCTCAAAATCTACGGTATGTTCGCGGCATAAATCTCTGACTTCCTCTTCAGTAAAACCGACGTATTCAGAAAGCATATCCGGACTGGTCATCGTATATTCTTCAAAATCAGTCAGCGCAGACTCGGTTCCGTATTTCTTGATCGGTAAAATACCGGTCATATAGGCACCCGCGAGCGCAGACTTCATGGCCGGCCCGCCTTTAAAAAGTCCTCTTAAAAAGCGGAGATATGATTTTTGCAGGGTCTCATGATTCTTTGCTTCCCGAAAGAGGGCATCCCATTCATCAATAATAAGGAAGAACTTTTCGTTTGTTTTCCGGCAGACATTCAGAATGGCATTAGCAAGGATCGTTTCATCCGGTTTTATATAATCAGGGAATGCCTCCAGGAGCTCTTCAATCACAGATCTCTGGATGACGGAAAGGACATCGCGGATATCGTCCGTCACAGAGATAAACCATGTGATATCCAGATAAATCACATTCAATGTATTCAGGTATTTCTTATAAGAAGGAAGATGTGAGATCTCCAGACCGTCAAATAGTTCACCGGAATCGCAGCTTTTGTCATAATACGCCGCCAGCATGGCTGCTGCGAATGATTTGCCGAAACGTCTGGGACGACTGAAGCAGGTAAGGCTGCGGGCGGTATCAATGGTCTGGTTGATATAATCAATCAGACCGGTTTTGTCGATGTAAACGCCGTTTCGAATCTGGCGGAATGCCCCGTTTCCACAATTGAGATACATGCCCATGTGTCGAATGCCTCCTGTGGTTCTTTTTGGAAAATATTTTATCATGTAGTGCCTGTGTTCGCAAGATTCAATTCAATGATAATCCGCCTCATCCGGAGATATGGATTCATTATTTTCTGAGAATGGTTGAATTATACTCAAATAAAGTGTGTGAAATATCAAAAACATCAGAAAATAGTGATCTTGCCGGCAGTATATCGTATTTGAATCAAAAAGACAAAGAGTTACTGCAGCTCTTAATAAAAAAACATCTGTATGAATTTACTCCTATCCCGACTCAGAACTGTGAAATCCTGAAAAAATCAAAATCATTTTACAAATCTCTGTCTTTGGCATATAATAAATACATTCACGCAAAGAAACAGGGAGAATGGCTATGTATTCCTATATAAAGGGAACTCTGGAAGAAATCAGTGAAGATTTTATTGTAATAGAAAACGGCGGGATCGGCTATCAGATCCGTGTCCCGATGCGGAGCATGGACAGACTTCCCGGGCGGGGCGAGCAGGTGAAGGTCTTTACTTATCTGTACGTGCGGGAGGATGCATTCTCCCTGTTTGGTTTTTTCACGCGGGACGAGCTGGCCATGTTTCAGCTTTTTCTCAATGTTTCCGGGATTGGTCCGCGCGGCGCGCTGGCGCTTTTGTCGGCGCTCTCGGTCAATGAGATCCGTTTTGCCGTGGTGAGCGACGATGTGAAGACGATCTCAAAGGCACCCGGCATCGGAAAAAAGACGGCGCAGCGGCTGATCATAGAACTGAAAGACAGGATCAGCCTGGAGGATGCGCTTGATGTGCCGCAGGATTCATCTGCCGTTTCACCGGAGGATAATCATATCGTAAGAAAAGAAGCGATGGAGGCCCTGACGGCACTCGGTTACAGTGCGGCGGACGCCGCCCGGACTTTGTCCGGCATTGAGATCACGGACGATTCCGATGTGGAGTCCGTGTTAAAACAGGCTCTGAAAAATATGGCGCTGTTGTGAGCGTTGGCAATGAGCCGTGCAGCGGATTAAAGAAAGTCAGACACGTCATGCTTGCATGTAAGGGGCTGGCTTTCTGTAATCCGATATAGGGCGAAGCCCGGACAGTTCGCGAGCCGTAGGCTCGCGAACTGAGCACGGTGAAGTCTATGATGATAAAAATACAGGGAACAGATTTTACATGGAAAAACGTATGATTTCGACGCAGGTTCAGGAGGAGGATATCCGGACGGAGCCTACGCTGCGCCCGATGACTCTGGATGAGTATATCGGACAGGATCAGATTAAAAATACCCTTCGGGTTTATATTGAGGCGGCGAAACAGAGGCATGAGGCGCTGGATCATGTGCTTTTTTACGGACCGCCCGGTCTCGGAAAGACGACCCTGTCCGGCATTATTGCCAATGAGATGGGTGTACACATGAAGGTGACCTCCGGTCCGGCGATTGCGAAGCCGGGTGAGATGGCGGCGATTCTGAGCAATCTGCAGGAGAATGACCTCCTGTTTGTGGATGAGATTCACCGGCTGAACCGTCAGGTCGAGGAGGTGTTATACCCGGCGATGGAGGATTACGCGATCGATATTATGATCGGGAAGGGCGCCGGCGCCCGCTCCATCCGTCTGGATCTGCCGAAGTTTACGCTGGTCGGGGCGACGACGCGGGCGGGGCTTCTGACCGCGCCTTTGCGGGACCGGTTCGGCGTGATTCAGCATCTGGAGTTTTATTCGCCGGAGGAGCTTCAGACGATCATTCTGCAGTCGGCGCGAAAGCTCGATGTGGAGATTGAGACAGCCGGAGCTGAGGAGCTGGCCAGACGATCCAGGGGGACGCCGCGTCTGGCGAACCGTCTGCTGAAGCGTGTGCGGGATTTTGCCCAGGTGAAATATGACGGTGTGATCACGGAGGAGGTCGCTTCCTTTGCGCTGGATCTGCTGGAAGTGGATACCTGCGGACTGGATAAGAATGACCGGGCATTGCTTCTGACGATCATACAGAAGTTCGCGGGCGGTCCCGTGGGACTGGAGACACTGGCGGCGTCGATCGGCGAGGATGCCGGGACGATTGAGGATGTCTATGAGCCGTTTCTGGTAAAGAACGGATTTATCAACCGGACCCCGAAGGGGCGGGTGGCGACGGATCTTGCCTATACTCATTTCGGCCTGCCGCGGGACTGATCCCGGCTATTGTCGAGTATTTTTGAGGCGTGCAATCGGGAAAACCGACAAGTAAGTACAAAGTTCCGTTCATTCGAGGACGCTACTGAAGGACCGCACGCCGGAGGACAGCGATATGAATACAGTTCCGTTCATTCGAGGACGCTACACTGGAATCATGAAGAATAAAAGGAGAGGAGAACAGTATGTCGCAGAATAACACCATTGAGGTGGTTATCGGAGGAAAGGTGCTGGCGATGAGCGGCGCGGAGGACGAGGAGGTCATCCACAGGATGGCGTCTTACGTCAACGGTATGATCCGCAGGCTGGAGAGCACACAGGTCTATCGCTCGCTTCCGACCGATCTGAAGCCGATTCTCATCGAGCTGAATATTGCGGAAGAGCTGATGCAGGCGCAGGAGACGATCCGGCAGCTGGAGGCAGATCTGCGGATGAAGGAGAATGAGCTTTCCGAGGTGAAGCAGAGTCTGGTTGAGGCACAGCTGAAGCTGGAGCATTCGGAAGGAAAGAAGAGACGATGAGACATGAGTTGCTGGCTCCTGCGGGTTCCCCGGAGATCTGCAGAGCGGTGATCGCCGCGGGGGCGGATGCGGTGTATCTGGGCGGTGAGAAATACGGCGCCCGGGCTTTTGCGCAGAATTTTTCCGAAGAGGAGATTCTGTCTGCGCTGGATCATGCTCATCTGCACGGACGGAAAATTTTCCTCACGGTGAATACGCTTTTGAAAAACAGGGAGATGGGTAAGGAACTGTTCGATTACCTGAATCCCTTTTATGAGCATGGATTGGACGCCATTATCGTACAGGATTTTGGCGTATTTCAATTTGTGCGGACGTATTTTCCGGAACTTCCGGTGCATGTGAGTACGCAGATGTCGGTTTCAAATGTGTATGGCGCGTCTCTCCTGCAGAAATGCGGGGCTGCGCGCATTGTCACGGCGCGGGAACTTTCGCTCGGGGAGATTCGCCGGATCCGTGAGCAGACCGGAGTCGAGATCGAGAGCTTCATACACGGGGCGCTCTGCTATTGCTACTCGGGTCAGTGTCTGATGAGCAGCCTGATCGGAGGCAGAAGCGGCAACCGCGGCCGCTGTGCCCAGCCCTGCCGTCTGCCTTATCAGGTGGAGGATGAGGAGGGCGCCTGTCTCCATAAAAAAGAGTCTTATCCGCTGAGCATGAAGGATCTGTGCGCGCTGGACCGGATACCGCAGCTGTGTGAGGCCGGCATTTATTCGTTTAAGATCGAGGGACGCATGAAGTCGCTGGAATATGCCGCGGGAGTCACGCAGGTGTATCGGAAATATCTTGATCTGTATGAGGCTTCGCCGGATCGGTTTTGCGTAAATGATGAGGATTACCGGTATCTGCTCGCGCTGGGGAACCGCAATGGCTTCACGCGCGGATATTATGAGATGCGAAACGGGCGGTCGATGGTGACATTGACCGACTCCTCCCATGCCAGTGTTGATGCGAAGGGGGTATACCGCCCCGTGACTCCGGAGAAAATCCCGATTGCCGGGAGGCTCACGGTGCGGCAGGGGGATCCGCTTTCGCTGACGGTTCGGACGGTTCCGGGTGCGCGATGTGGGTCGATGACAGAAACTGCCGTATCGAGGGAGACGACGGTGTCGGGTGAGATCGTATCCGCGGCTCAGAAGCGGCCGCTTTCTCATGCAGAGGTGTATGAAAGAATCTGCAAAACCGGCGAAACGCCCTTTGTTTTTATATCTCTGGAAGTGAATCTGGCGGAAAACTGTTTTGTGCCGGTCAGGCAGCTGAATGAATTGAGAAGAAACGCTCTTTGCCAATTAGAGCAGAGTATGTTACACTCTCACAGGAGAACGCTGTCAGAACAATACGGACCGAAAGCGCTGAAAGAACAGAAAACAGCATCCTGCGACGATGTCAGAGACGGCGGAAATCCTGGCAGGAGCAGCGGAGAGCCTGGCAGAAGCAGCGAACATCCTGGAAGGAGCAGCGAACATCCTGGCAGAAGCCGCGGAGATTCTGACAGGATAAACAGACAGAACGGCAGGGATCAATCATATGTTCTGAATGTTCAGGTTTCATCCCATGAACAGATGGAGGAAGCTCTCCGGTATCCTTTTGTGGACATGATTTCACTGGATTTTTGTTTTCTTCCCGAAAAAGGGGATGCGTTTGATCGGAATGATGCCTGCGGAGCCGGAAAGAAACTCCGTGAAACATGGTTCAGGAGTCTGGAACAGGCCAGGCGTCGGATCGTTTCTGCCGGAAAGCAGGCTGCGTTTTGTTTCCCTTATATTTTCCGGGAGAATACGTCCGTGTTCTTTGAAAAGCGTGAGATGCAGGAGCTGATTTGCCGTTTCGATACTGTCTGGGTGCGCAGCTATGACAGCCTTGGCTTTTGCCTGCAGGCGCTGCGCCTGCGGCCGGAACAGATTTCTCTTGATGCACCGCTGTATATCTGTTCAGAGGAGGCGTATGCGGCGTTTTCCGATATTGTTCCGGATAAGGATGATACTGATTTTCGGAGCCGGTTCGGCTTTCGGCAGTATACGGCGTCCCCGGAGTTAAATAAAAGGGAGCTCGCGCACATGCCGAATGACAGGGCTCAGTTTTGCCTGTACGGCTCTGTGCCGGTGATGATTTCCGCGCAGTGCGTGTACAAAAATTACAGACAGTGCATGAAAAACGGGGATTCCGGGGCGACGCTCTGTTTGTCGGATCGATACAATAAAAAGTTTCCGGTTTTCAGGGACTGTATGAACTGTTATAATCTGATATACAACAGTGTGCCGACATATCTGTTCCATCAGGCGGAGGCGGTGAAAAAATCCGGATTTGCGTCATATCGGATTTCTTTTGCCGCGGAGGACAGGGAGCAGGTCTGTAAAATTCTGGAGGATTACAGGCTGTCTTTCCCGGAAGGAAAACCGGTCCTGCCGCCCGACAGCGGCGCTTTTACGAACGGACATTTTCAGCGCGGCGTGGAGTGATGTGCGGATGGAGCCGTGAATGGTTACAGCAGATTCTTACGATGTATTGGGAGCCGCTGTCAGTTGACAAGGAGAGTTTATGCTGCATTTGATTACGGAATTATCAAAATATGTGATGATTTTTCTGTTTATGATCTATACATACTACAGCTTTGCCATCCTGGGCGTAAAAAAGGAAGCCCGGCAGCTTAGGATGTATAAGAGCCAGACATCCTGTATGATGATGATTCATCTGGACGCTTTCCTTGTCCTGTTTGCATCCCAGATGGAGATTCGATACCTGATCTTCTATGCGGCGCAGGTGGCTTTTGTCCTGTTTTTGTTTCTGATCTACCGGGTGATCTACAGAAAAGCGGCGCGCATGGTCGTCAATCATATGTGCATGCTGATGCTGATCGGGTTTATCATCCTGGCGAGGCTCGATTTTTCGAGCGCGGTGAAGCAGTTTGAGATCGCGGTGATCGCTTCGGTCGTCACGATTTTTATCCCGCAGCTGGTGCGAAAGCTGAAGGTGCTGCGGAAATTCACCTGGGTTTACTGCGCGGCCGGTATTCTTGCGCTGGGGGTCGTGCTGGTGCTCGGACAGATGTCGGGCGGCGCTTACCTGTCCTTCACGATCGCGGGTATTACGTTTCAGCCCTCCGAGTTCGTCAAGATCATCTTTGTGTTTTATGTGGCGTGTATGCTGTATCAGTCGACGGACTTCCGCCAGATCTGCATCACGACGGTCGCCGCTGCCGTGCACGTGCTGATACTGGTTGTCTCGACCGATCTGGGCGCGGCGCTGATTTTTTTCATTACTTATGTGATTATGCTCTATGCGGCGACGAAAAAACCGCTGTATCTCCTGGGCGGCCTCGGCGTCGGCTGTCTGGCGGCGCTGGCGGCGACCAGGATTTTCTCTCATGTCCGCGTCCGGGTGGAAGCCTGGCTGGATCCGTTTGCCAATATCAGCGGCAGCGGCTGGCAGGTGGCGCAGTCCCTGTTTGCCATCGGGACCGGCGGCTGGTTCGGGCTCGGCCTGTACCAGGGCATGCCGGAAAAGATTCCGGTCGGCACCTCGGATTTTGTGTTCGCCGCCATTGTGGAGGAGATGGGCGGCGCGTTCGGTATCTGTATCATACTGGTATGCCTGAGCTGCTTTCTGATGTTTTTGAATATTGCCATGCAGATCCGCGATCCGTTTTACAGACTGATCGCGCTGGGGCTCGGAAGCGTGTACGGGATTCAGGTTTTTTTAAATATCGGAGGCGTGATCAAATGCATTCCGTCGACGGGACTTACCCTGCCGCTGGTAAGCTACGGCGGGAGTTCGATTTTATGTACCATTTTGATGTTTGCGATTATTCAGGGTCTGTATATTTTCAGGCAGGATGAAGGAGAGTCAGATGCGCAAAATCAGTTCGAACAGAAAAAACAGAGAAGAGTGGGACGGCAAATGGACGAGGGACGGGATCGATCTGATCGATCTGGACAGTCAGACAGACAGAGAAACGGAGCCGGGACGTCAAAAAAGAAGAGAAACGGCAGCGGACGCGGAACCGGCAAATCCGGATCACGTTACGAACAGGACGACGAGATCGAGGAAATCTGGTAGGAACCGCGAATTCCTGATCATCACGTACGTGTTTGTCGGACTTTTCTGCCTTCTGATCGCTTATCTGGCGTATTTTCAGGCATTCAAAAGCGAGAGTACGATCAACAGCTCGTACAATGCCCGGCTGGATCTCTATGCGGAGCGGGTGATCCGGGGAGATATTCTCTCTGCGGACGGACAGGTGCTTGCCACCACGAATGTAGCGGAGGACGGGACGGAGACGAGATATTATCCGTACGGACGTATGTTTGCCCATTCCGTCGGATATTTCAACAACGGAAAATCCGGCATTGAGTCCACCTGTAATTTTAACCTGCTGCGCTCACACGCATTTTTCATCAAACAGATCATCAACGACCTGAAGGATGAGAAGAGTATGGGCGACAGCGTGGTGACCACCCTGGATTATGATGTGCAGGCGGCGGCTTACAATGCGCTCGGCAGCAATGACGGCGCGGTGGTCGTCCTGGAAGCCTCCACGGGGAAGGTGCTCGCCATGGTTTCCAAACCGGATTTTGATCCGAATACCCTGGCGGAGAACTGGGATTCCATTGTGAGCGATGAATCCAGCTCCGTGCTCTTAAACCGCGTCACCTCCGGTTCATATCCGCCGGGCTCTGTGTTTAAGATTTTTACCACGCTGGAATATATTCATGAGAATTCCGATTACAGCGCCTATACCTTTGACTGTGAGGGGGAGATTACTGTGGACGGCGAGGAGATCCACTGTTACCACAACAGTGTCCATGGCGCGCAGGATCTGATCACCTCCTTTGCGAACTCCTGCAATACCTCTTACGCGTCGATCGGCCTGACGCTGAATATCAGTCAGTTTACGTCGCTGCTGGAGGATATGCTGTTTAACACCTCCCTGCCGGGCACGCTGTCCGGCGTGAAGAGCAGCTTTTCTCTGTCCTCCGATGCCGGCACGGGGAAAATCATGCAGACTGCCATCGGGCAGGGCGACACGACGGTATCTCCGCTTCATATGGCGATGATCGCGGCCGCTGTGAATCAGGACGGCGTGGTCTATACGCCGTATGTGGTCGATCACACGGAGAACGAGAACGGTGTGACGGTAAAACAATACAGCTCTTCGGCATATGGCTCTATCATGACGGAGTCGGACGCGGCCATCCTGCAGGAGTTTATGTCCGCGGTGGTTCAGTACGGAACCGGCTCCGCCCTGAGCGGGCAGAGCTACACGGCGGCCGGGAAGACCGGTTCGGCCGAATATGACAGTGCCGGAAACAGCCACGGATGGTTTGTCGGTTACGCTTCCAAAGACGGTTATGCTGATATTGCCATTGCGGTGATCGTGGAGGACGGCGGCAGCGGCAGCCAGTCGGCGGTTCCCGTGGCGAAGGCGGTTTTCGACACATACTTTAATCAGTAATAAGTCCGCGTTTTTTCTTGCATGTTTTCTGTAAAAAGCGTATACTTAAAATAGTTTTCAGACGGCCGCTCATGCGCTGCCTGTACGACCACATCAGGGAGGGAATGCAATGATTGAGGCAACCAGCTGCGGTGGTGTGGTTATATTCCGGGGAAAGATTTTGCTGTTATACAAGAACTATCGTAATAAGTACGAAGGATGGGTTCTTCCAAAAGGAACGGTCGAACAGGGCGAGGGGTATAAGGATACTGCCGCAAGAGAAGTAAAAGAAGAGACAGGCGTTACGGCTGCGATCATACGTTATATCGGGAAGACCAGCTATTCGTTTACCGTATCGGACGATATGGTGAACAAGCAGGTGCACTGGTATCTGATGATGGCGGACAGCTATTACAGCAAGCCGCAGAGGGAAGAGTATTTTATGGACTCCGGATATTATAAATATCATGAGGCTTTCCATCTGCTGAAGTTTGCGAACGAGAAGCAGATTCTGGAAAAGGCATATCATGAATATCTGGAGATGAAGCGGGACAGGCTCTGGGGCAGCAGAAGATATTTTCAGTGAGACATGGATGTTCAGTTTTATGCAGAATCAATGAATATATATCTGAAAACACGGAAAAATAGGAACAGGTATGATATGGAATGATCCGTTTTATCTCGGGAAAAACTGTACGAAAAACTATAAAAAGCTGAAATACCGGATTTCAAACCGGATGGTTCACCCCGGCGTTTATCTGCTGACCTTTCCACGGAGCGGCCAGGGGATCCTGGAGATTATCCCCAGTCTGATTTTGCTGCAGGAGCATTATCCGACGGATGATCTCACGATCGTCGGGATGGGAGCGACGCGGAGAGAAGCGATCTCGATCGTGGAGCAGATTGTGTCGGAGACGGTTCGGGCCCGCGGCGATGCGGATGTCGCGGCTTATATGAGTGAGATGGAATAGTCTCTCCGGAGGATGTCATCAGTATGGTTATGGTATTATTTGTTTGCAGGATCATAGGGATTGTGCTGCTGGTCCTTGCAGCTGCCGTGGCCGCCGTTCTCTTTCTTCCGGTTCGATACGAGCTGGATCTGGATATCGACCGACGGCGCTGCAGCTTCCGGGTGAACTGGCTGTTTCACCTGATTCGGTTTCGCTTTTTGTTTGAAGAGCGTGTACAGCTGGTTTTGTCCGTTCTTTTTTTCAAACTGGATTTCACGGACGAGGAGCAGAAGCGGAAGCGTCAGGAGCGCAGACAGCGAAAAGCCGCCGGAAAGGCGGCGAAAAAGAAAAAGCAGGCCGGAAGTGAGGAGACGGAAGAATCCTCCGGAAAAGAAAGACACCGCGTGCTCTCTTTTATAAGGAATGCTGTGCGCATCCTGTCTCTTGTGGGACAGTATGACGTCGTCGACGCTGTATGGCCGGGCCTGCAGATTTTTTTATTCCGGATTCGGCCCCGGCGGCTGACCGGGCGCGTGGCGTTTGGCCTGGAGGATCCCTCGCGGACGGGACAGATCGTCGGAGGACTGGCGCTGATTCCGCTGTTCTATCAGACGGATCTGAGGATTGAACCGGATTTTGAGACAGAGCAGTCCTATATCAGAGGGAGTATTTATGCAAAAGGGCGCATGCGGATGATTCACGCAGTCATTTTTGCGGTCGGATTGATTCGAAAAAAGGATATCCGGATGTTTATCGGCAGGCTGAGAAATAAAAACTAGCAGGAGGTTGCTTGATTATGGCAGATACGAATGGAAACGGGAACAGTACCTTTCAGAAAACAGTGGATTCTCTGATGCAGGGGATGGATGGTTTTGTTTCTACCAGGACGGTGGTCGGAGATCCGATCTATATCGACGATACGATTCTCCTCCCTCTGGTGGATGTATCCTTCGGCATGGCCGCGGGAGCTTTTATCGGAGAAAAAAAGAAAAACAGCGGCGGCGGCATGGGCGGCAAGATATCGCCCAGCGCGGTGCTGGTGATCCGGGACGGCGTGACCCGCATGGTCAGCGTCAAAAATCAGGACAGCATCTCAAAGATTCTCGATATGATTCCGGATTTCGTCAATAAGTTCATGAAAAAGATGGATGAGCGGAAGCATCCGGAGGAAGCGGCTGCCCGCGAGAAGGCCCGTGAGGAGGCTGCAAAGGATTTAAAGGAAAAGTTAAATATGGATGAATAACTAAGGAACTGTTATTTTGTGACAGTTCCTGAGTCCGCGGTATGCTCAAATCTCCCTTTTGTGCATAGAATATATCAGGAGTGATTGCAATGCAGCAGGGGATGATATGATGAGCCGTGATTTCAGACAATTGCTCGGATTTATGATGTTCTGGATTGGCGTGGGCATGCTGTTTATGATGTTTGTCCCCAATAATTTTGCCGGCGTGCTTCTGGCAGGCGCATTTCTGCTGATCGGGTATCATCTGTTCAGCAGATGACAGGCGGGTCATATGTCTGACGCTGCGCTGCGGCAGGTCAGAAAAAAAGGATCCGTTGTGCGGATCCTTTTGGTTGCAAAATCAAAAACGAGGAACTAAATGCGCTCTACTTTGTTGCCCTTCAGGCAGCTGGTACATACGTACAATCTCTTGTGTGTGCCATTCACATTACATCTGACCTTTTTCAGGTTGGGTTTCCACATTTTATTTGATCTTCTATGAGAATGGCTCACTTGCTTTCCGAAATGAACACTTTTTCCGCATACACTGCACTTTGCCATGACTGCACCTCCTTAGCAATTACTAAGCCCGGATCTGTTTCCGGACTCACAACATGAACATTCTATCAGAAGAAAAAAGGAAATGCAACAATTATTTCAAAAAAGTATAAATTTTTTCAACAAAACCGTTCCATTTCTCTGAAAAATCGTTATACTGAGCGTAGGCAGTGAACGAGCCGGACGGTTTGCGGACGAAGCACAGTGAAGCTTCTGGTCAGATAAAACGGAGTACAGAATGAAACAGGATTCCCTGATCAAAGCCCTGAAAGGGATCGGACCGAAAACAGAAAAATTGTTTCAGACGCTGGGTGTATATACCGTGGGCGACCTGCTTCTGTATTTCCCGCGTGACTATGAGCGCTGTCCGGCGATCTGCGGGATCGGCGATCTTATACCGGAACGCAAAAACGCAGTTTACATCCGGGCGCCGGGGACACCGGCGGTGAATCAGCATTCCGGAATGCAGACTACGGTTCTGGATGTGGGCGGCGGCGGCCGGACGCTCCGTATCATATGGTTTCGCTCTCCTTACATTCGTTCTGTGGTCAAAGCGGGCGGCATGTATGTTTTTTACGGTCGTGTATCGGTGAAAAACGGTCTGTTTTATATGGAACAGCCGGAGATCCTGTCGCCGGATCAGTACCGGGAGAGACTAAGAACGCTGCAGCCGGTATACAGCCTGACCAGAGGACTGACGAATCGTCAGATTCAGAAGACTGTGCGGCTGGCGCTCGACGACCTGCCGGCAGAGATGGAATACCTGCCGGAGGATATTCGCGCCCGTCATCACCTGAGCGAATATTCTTTCGCGTTGGAGCATATACACATGCCCGCGGATGAGCAGAGCTGCATCCGGGCGAGAGAGCGGTTTGTGTTTGACGAGTTTTTCCTTTTTCTGCTGTGTATGCAGCTGACAAAGGATCGGTCGGCGGCGCTGAAGAATGAATATCACTTTGTGCAGCCGGGGATGTGCGGGGAAAAGGATTTTTCCGATAATGAAGATCGGTCTTTCGGATACCGGGAAATGGATGCGGACCGTTCAGGCGCACAGAATAACGGCCTGAATGACAGCGGGAGTTTTGTATCAGACATCATACGGCAGCTTCCGTACAAACTGACCGGGGCACAGCGCCGGACGGCCGCGCAGATTCAGACGGATATGCGTTCTGACCGCGTGATGCAGCGTCTGATCCAGGGCGATGTGGGATCCGGCAAGACGATCCTGGCGTTTCTGGCGATGCTGGACTGTGCGAACAGCGGTTATCAGTCCGCGATCATGGCGCCGACCGATGTGCTGGCCAGACAGCATGCCGGAAAGCTGCGACATCTCTGCGGGGAGCTTGGCCTGTCTTTTCCCGTGGTGCTTCTGACCGGCTCGCTGGGGGCGGCGCAGCGCCGGGAGGCCTATGCGGCGATCGAACGCGAGCCGGATGCCCTGATCGTGGGCACGCATGCGTTGATTCAGGAGAAAGTGAATTATCGCAGTCTTGCGCTGGTCATCACGGATGAACAGCATCGGTTTGGCGTGAAGCAGAGGGAGAGCTTTGCTTTCAAGGGGAGACATCCGCATATCCTGGTGATGAGCGCGACGCCGATTCCGCGGACGCTGGCCATCATCCTGTATGGCGATCTGGACATCTCTGTACTGGATGAGGTGCCCGCTGCGCGAAAACCGGTCAAAAACTGTGTGGTGGACATATCCTTCCGCGAGAAAGCGTACCGTTTTATGGAAAGTCAGATTCGGGAGGGACATCAGGTCTATGTCATCTGCCCTCTGGTAGAACCGTCTGAATACACGGAGGGGGAGAATGTCCTGGAGTATACGGAGCGTCTGAAGCGGGTTTTCCCGGAAGAGATACACATTTCCTGTCTGCACGGGAAAATGAAGCCGGAAGAGAAAAACCGGCTGATGGAGGATTTCCTCGCAAACCGGATTCAGATTCTTGTCTCCACGACGGTCATCGAGGTCGGGGTGGATGTGCCGAACGCGACCGTGATGATGATCGAGAACGCGGAGAGGTTCGGTCTGGCGCAGCTTCACCAGCTGCGGGGCCGTGTGGGGCGGGGAGACGCCCAGTCCTACTGTATTTTCATGCAGGGGAACGGGGAAGGTACGGAAAACCGCAGACTGGCGGTTCTGAACCGGTCCAACGACGGATTTTTTATTGCAGGTGAAGACCTGAAGCTGCGCGGTCCGGGTGATTTCTTCGGGATACGGCAGAGCGGAGATTTCCGCTTCCGGCTGGCGGATATTTATCAGGATGCCGATGTGATGAGCAGGGCTTCCGATGAGGTGTCGCGGCTGCTGCGGGAGGATCCGGGTCTGGAGCGCGAGGAGCATCGGGCGCTGCGGCAGAGACTGCGCATGTACGCCGGAGAGGATTTTTCTCTCCTGAATCTGTAGCTGCGGGTTGTGTGTCATTTCCTGCCGGCGCAGGGTTTACTCCGGCGAAACGAGTGCACTTGCCAGGCCGGTCGGCAGGGAGACAGGACTGCCCGGTTGAAAGGGAAAGCCAATATATGAAAATTACAGGTGTACAGTCAGGAGTACGTGAATCAAAAGAAAAAACATTAGCATATATTCAGACTCTTTTCGCGGGCGATGAGTTTCATGATACGGATCTTGTGGCGCTTCCGGAGATGTTTCAGTGTCCTTATGAGAACGCGCAGTTTCCTTCTTATGCCGAGCCGGAGGGCGGCGAGACATGGCAGTTCTGTTCCGGACTGGCGAGACAGAACGGCGTATATCTCTCGGCCGGCACAATCCCTGAGGTCGCGGATGGCCGGATTTATAACACGGCTTATGTATTTGACCGGGCGGGGAGGCAGATCGCAAAGTACAGAAAAACACATCTGTTTGATATCGATATCCGCGGCGGGCAGCATTTCAGGGAGTCGGATACGCTGACCGCGGGGGATGAGATGGTCGTTTTTGACACGGAGTTCGGAAAGATGGGGATCTGCATCTGCTACGATCTGCGTTTTCCGGAGCTGTCACGGCTGATGACGGACGCAGGCGCACGCCTGATCCTCTGCCCGGCGGCGTTTAATATGACGACCGGTCCGATGCACTGGGAGCTTTTGTTTCGGCAGCGCGCGGTGGACAATCAGGTGTTTCTGATTGGCACTTCTCCGGCGCGGGATAAACGTGCCTCTTATCAGGCATGGGGGCATTCCATCGTTGTCGACCCGTGGGGCAGGGTGCTGACGGAGATGGATGAGACTGAACAGGTAAAGGTAACGGAGATTGATCTGAGCGTGGTCGATGAGGTGAGGGAGCAACTGCCGCTCCTGAAGCATCGGCGGTCGGATCTGTATGAACTGCGGGTCCGGAAGAAACAAATTTTTCAAAACAATGATTGATGGAGGGACGATATGGCACTGGACGGAATGGTCGTCGCCAATCTGGCTTATGACCTGAATAAAGAGCTCTCCGGCGCGCGCATCAGCAAGATCGCGCAGCCGGAGGCGGATGAACTGCTGCTCACGCTGAAAGGACAAAACGGCCAGAGGCGGCTCCTGCTGTCCGCCAGCGCTTCCTGGCCGCTGGTCTATCTGACGGAACAGAATAAACCGAGTCCCATGACGGCGCCCAATTTCTGCATGCTTCTTCGCAAGCATATCGCGAACGGGCGTATTCTCTCGGTGACCCAGCCGTCCATGGAACGGATCCTGATATTTAAGGTGGAGCATCTGGATGATCTGGGAGACCTGTGTGTAAAAAAACTGATCGTGGAGCTGATGGGAAAGCACAGTAATATTATATTCACCGATGACCGGGACAAAATTCTGGACAGTATCAAACATATCTCCGCACAGGTCAGCTCCGTGCGGGAGGTTTTGCCCGGCCGTGAATATTTTATTCCGGCTCAGGAAGGGAAAAAATCACCGCTGGAGGAGAGTCCGGATGCATTTGTAATGACAGTCTCACATAAACCGGCTGCGGTTTCAAAGGCGGTCTATACCTCCTACACCGGCATCAGTCCGCTGATGGCGAACGAGCTGTGCTACCGTGCCGGTATTGACGGACATGCGCCCTGTGCTTCGGTTTCGGATCCGCAGTGGTCAGAGCTCGCGTCTTCGTTTTGCGCCGTCATGACTCAGATCCGGGAGGGCAGGTTTGAACCGCATATCTACAGAAAAGGGGAGGAGCCGGCCGAGTTTTCCTCGTTTCCGCTGTTTTCCTATGCGGACTGTACTGACGCTTCCTGCGCGTCCGTATCCGCTGTTCTGGAAAGCTTCTACGCGGAAAAAAGCGCTTACACGCGGATTCGTCAGAAATCCGCCGATCTGCGCCATGTGGTCTCCACTCATCTGGAGCGGAACCGCAAAAAATATGACCTTCAGGCCAGGCAGCTGAAGGACACCGAAAAAAGAGAAAAATACCGGATCTACGGAGAACTGATCCACACATACGGTTATCAGGTGCCGGAAGGAGCCAGAAGCTTTGAGGCACTCAATTACTATACGAATGAAATGATGCGGATCCCTCTCGATCCGGATTTCACGCCGCAGGAGAACGCGAAGAAGTATTTTGATCGCTATGGGAAACTGAAACGCACATATGAGGCGCTGACCGATCTGATTGAGGATACCCGTATGGAGATCGGACATCTGGACTCTGTTGCCGCAGCTCTGGATATCGCCGGCTCGGAAGCCGATCTCGCCCAGATTCGGGAGGAGCTGGTGCAAAGCGGCTATATCCGTCAGAAATCCGGCCGCAAAAAACAGCAGCAGATAAAAAGCCGTCCCTGGCATTACCGGAGTACAGACGGGTTTGATATCTATGTCGGGAAAAATAATCTGCAAAATGATGAGCTCACCTTTCGTTTTTCCGAAGGAAACGACTGGTGGTTCCACGCGAAACAGATGCCGGGCTCCCATGTCCTGGTGAAGACAAAGACCGGCGAAATGCCGGACCGCACCTTTGAGGAGGCCGCCGCGCTGGCCGCTTACTATTCCAGGGGGCGGGGAAGTGAAAAGGTGGAGATTGATTATCTTCAGAAAAAAAATGTAAAAAAACCGAACAAAAGCAAGCCGGGGTTTGTTGTCTACTATACGAATTATTCCATGGTCGCCGCGCCGGATATTTCCGGCATTGAACTGATTTCCGGGTGAGGAAAAAGATAGTGATATCTAACCTTCTTTTTGGTTCACAAAGTATCTGCGGCTGCTGCCGGGAAAATAGTTTTTATGTTGTTTATATAAAGTTCTTGCCATTATAGTGCGTCTGATTTATAATCAGAATGCAAATCAGCCGCAGGAGGAAAAGGCATGTATAAAAAACGGGCAATCGAAGACTTAATTAAAAGAACAGAGAAGGGATTCAAGGGTGTACTTGTCACCGGCCCGAGACAGGTGGGAAAGTCAACGGTGCTGCGGCATCTGTATGAGGATAGAAAATATATAACCTTTGATGATCCGGTTTTGCTGGCCGAGACAAAATCAGAGCCCGGATTGTTTTTCAGGAATAACAGGCCGCCGATCGTGCTGGATGAGGTACAATACATTTCAGAACTGTTTCCCTATATTAAAATGGAGTGTGACAGGAGTGATGAAAAGGGACGTTTTCTGCTTACCGGTTCACAGCAGTATCACCTGATGAAGAATATTTCCGAATCATTGGCGGGAAGAATTGCGATTCTGGAACTGGCAGGGTTTTCCATGAGAGAACTTATGGGGAGTTCTTTTCATCAACCGTTTATTCCTTCTGAAACATATATAGAGCAGAGGGAGAAGGATTGCCGCGGCATTGAGAATATCTGGAAAATCATCCACAGAGGCGGATATCCGGCGCTGATCGATGAAAATGTAGACTGGCAGACATTTTTTTCCTCGTATATTCAGACATATATTGATCGTGATATCAATGCGCTCGGTCATGTGAAGGATAAGCTGAAGTTTACGCAGTTCCTGACAGCCATGGCGGCCAGAACCGGACAGATGCTGAATTATTCCAATGTTGCGGATCAGATTGAGGTTTCTGTGAACACTGTTAAGGAGTGGACTTCGCTTTTGGAAGCTTCCGGAATTATTTATATTCTGCAGCCATTTTCCAATTCTGCGTTAAAACGGGCGATACGGACACCGAAGCTGTATTTTCGAGATACCGGCCTGGTCTGTTTCCTGACGAAATACCAGACTCCCGAAACAGCCTTGAACGGAGCGATGGCGGGGGAATTGTTTGAGACATTTGTTGTGTCTGAGATTTTGAAATCTTTCTCTAACGCGGGTCTGGATTACCGAATGTATGTGAGTTATTACAGGGGAAAGGATAAACGAAAAACGACGAAAGATGGACAGAAAAATGAGCGCGAGTCAGAGATTGACCTGCTGATAGAACAGGATGATGTGATATATCCGGTAGAAATAAAGATGTCTGCGAACCCGAAACTGTCCATGACAAACGCGTTTGATGTTCTGGACCGTATACCGGAAAAAAAGCGCGGCACAGGTGTGATCGTGTGTATGTATGATAAGGTGCTTTGGCTGAAAGAAAATATTGCGGCTGTTCCGGTAGAGTATATCTGAAAATCTGTTTGCAAAAAAGGGGAGCTGGCGTGAACTTGTCTCAGGAGACAATTGCTTACTGGTTATATAAACGAAGTTTCTTTATTTTGAAATTGACTTCAAAGTGAAAAAAACGTATAATAGATTGAATTGCAATTAATACAGGAAACGATTTAAGTCATTTCAGGAGCAGATCATGATAAAAAGCATGACAGGATTCGGACGATGTGAGAATTCCGATGCATACCGCAGGATCACGGTGGAGATAAAGTCCGTGAATCACAGATATTTTGACGTAAATGTCCGGATGCCGAGAAAACTGAATTTTTTTGACACGGCGATCCGCGCGCTGCTGAAGCAGTATGTGGAACGCGGCAAGGTGGATGTGTTTCTTACATACGAAGAACTCTCCGGACATGATATCGCGGTGACATACAATCACGCGCTTGCGGCGGAGTATCTTTCTTATATGAGGGAGATGGTGTCGAGCTTCGGCCTGGCAGATGATATCAGCGTCAGCACGCTGTCACGCTGTCCGGAGGTTTTTTCCATGGAAGAGCATCCTCTGGATGAGGAGGAGATCTGGACGCTTCTGGAGCGGACGCTGCGCGCGGCTCTGGATCAGTTCGTGGAGGGGCGTCTCCGCGAGGGAGAGCGTCTGAAGCAGGATCTTGAGGCAAAGCTTCAGAAGATGCTGCTCGAGGTAGATAAAATAGAATCGCGGGCGCCGGAGATTCTGGCCGAATACCGCAGCAGACTGGAGATAAAGGTGCAGGAACTGCTCGGTGATGTCCAGATGGACGAATCAAGGCTCTCTGCGGAAGTGGTGATATTTGCGGATAAGATCTGTACGGATGAGGAGACAGTTCGTCTGCGCGCACACATACATTCCATGCTGGATACGCTCGAAAGCGGAGGCGGCATCGGCCGTAAGCTGGATTTCATCGCGCAGGAGATGAATCGGGAGGCGAATACGATCCTTTCCAAGGCAAACGATCTGGAGACCTCGAACATCGCCATCGAGTTAAAAACAGAGATCGAGAAGGTCCGCGAACAGATACAAAACATAGAGTGATACAAGGGGCTAAAAGTCATACGACGGATGCTTGCATCCGATCGGATGACTTTGAGACCCGGACAGATATGAGGGGAATATATGTCAGCATTTATCAATATCGGATTCGGCAATGTACTCAATACAGACAAGGTGGTTTCCATTATCAATCCGGATTCCGCGCCGGCCAAGCGGATGGTTCAGAGAGCGAGGGAAAACGAGACGCTGATCGATGCGACACAGGGGCGCAGGACGAAGAGTGTGATTGCCACGGATACAAAATACATTGTTTTGTCCGCGCTGCAGCCGGAGACACTGGCCGGGCGCTGTCAGGACAGAGAGGTGGAATCATGAAGGATACAGGATTTCTGATTGTCCTTTCCGGATTTGCGGGATCGGGAAAGGGCACGATCATGAAGGAGCTTTTATCACGCTATCCGGACGAATACGCGCTGTCAGTATCAGCGACGACGCGGCAGCCCAGACCGGGCGAGGCGGAGGGCAGGGAGTATTTCTTTAAGACGACAGAAGCGTTTGAACAGATGATCGCTGATGATGAGCTGCTGGAATATGCCCGGTATGTGGATCATTATTACGGCACGCCCAGGTCTTATGTGACAGAACAGCTGGCGGCCTGTAAGAATGTCATCCTGGAGATCGAGATACAGGGGGCGCTCCAGATCCGGGAACGGTTTCCGGAGACGCTGCTTTTGTTTGTCACGCCGCCGTCGGCGCAGATTCTGAGAGACAGACTGGTCGGCCGGGGCACAGAGACGCCGGAGGTGATTCATTCGCGCCTGGCCCGCGCGGTTGAGGAGGCGGACGGCTGTGAGGTTTATGATTATCTGATAATCAATGATGATCTCGACGCGTGTGTGGAGGAGGTTCACCACATTATCCGCAGCGAGCGTTGCCGTATGAGGCACAGGCTGAGCAGGATAGAAGCCATCAAACAGGATTTAAAGAAATATGTGAAGGGAGAACAGATATGATACACCCGTCTTACGTAGAATTAATGAAGGTTGTAAATAAGGGAGCAGAAAATATCGGGGAGATGCCGGTTGTGAACAGCCGTTACTCCATTGTGATCGCATCGGCGAAGCGCGCACGGCAGATCATTGGCGGCGCCGAGACGAATGTAAAAAACGCCGAAAATAAAAAACCCTTATCGATCGCCGTTGAGGAGCTCTATCATGAAGATGTACGTATCCTCGGCGAGGACGACGAAGAAGACGTATAATCATCACCCGGGGAGCGAACATGAAAATATTATTTATTTCCCTTGGATGTGATAAGAATCTGGTGGATTCCGAATATATGCTCGGGAAGCTGGTAGAGCATCATTATACGATCACGGATGATGAAGCGGAGGCGGATATCATTGTGATCAACAGCTGCTGCTTTATCCGCGACGCGAAGGAAGAGAGCATCCGGACGATTCTGGATATGGCGGCCTACCGGACGCAGGGGTCCTGCATGGCGCTGATCGTCTGCGGATGTCTGGCGCAGCGTTACCGGGAGGAGATCCTGACGGAGATTCCGGAGGTTGACGCGGTTCTGGGCACCAATTCTACCGAACACATCCTGAACGCGGTCACGCGTGTGCTGGCGGGACAGAAGTACCAGGCTTATGAGGATCTGGCGGGTGTTGAGAAGCATACGGCAAAGCGGAGTGTTTCCACCGGCGGCCACTATGCGCACCTGAAGATTGCCGAAGGCTGCGATAAGCGCTGTACGTACTGTATCATCCCATCCATCCGCGGTCCGTATCGGAGCGTTCCGATGCACACGCTGCTCACAGAGGCGAGGGAGCTGGCGGCGCAGGGCGTGAAGGAGCTGATTCTTGTCGCACAGGAGACGACGCTTTACGGTGTGGACCTGTATGGGAAGAAATCACTGCATCTGCTTTTGAATGAACTGAATAAGATACCCGGACTGTACTGGATCCGTCTGATGTACTGTTATCCGGAGGAGATATATGATGAGCTGATCGAGGCGATCCGGGATAATGAAAAGGTCTGTCATTATATCGACATGCCGATGCAGCATATCAATACGTCCATTCTGAAGAAAATGGGACGTCGTACCAGCCGGGAGACACTGGAGGAGCGGATCACAGCACTCCGAACGGCCATTCCCGACATCGCTCTGCGGACGACGCTGATCTGCGGGTTTCCCGGAGAGACGAAAGAGCAGCATGAGGAGCTGATGGAGTTCATCAACCGGACTGAATTTGACCGGCTCGGCGCCTTTGAGTTTTCTCCGGAGGAGAATACGCCGGCTGCGGATTATCCGGATCAGGTCGACGAGACGACCCGGGCAGAGTGGCAGGCGGATGTCATGGAGCTGCAGGAGGAGATCATCATGGATAAGAATGCCGATATGATCGGCTGTGAACTCCTCGTGATGATCGAAGGCAGGGTGGCGGACGAGAGTGCCTATATCGGCAGAAGCTACCGGGACGCGCCGGATATCGACGGATATGTATTTATCAATACCGATCAGGAGCTGATGAGCGGAGATTTTGCGAAGGTGAAGATCACGGGAGCGTACGAATACGATCTGATCGGGGAACTGATCTGAATGACACCGAAGCCGGACACGGTCGGTCCCGCCGTCATCTGAAGGATACCGGATCCGGATATGGTCGGTTCCGCTGTCATCCGAATGGGAGATAATTATGAATTTACCGAATAAATTAACGATGTTTCGTGTGATACTGATTCCGTTTTTTGTGTTTTTCCTTCTGGCGGATATCGGACTCGGAGCGGTGGCTCCGATACTGGCACTGATTATTTTCATCGTTGCCAGTCTGACGGATATGCTGGACGGAAAGATTGCCCGGAAATATAATCTGGTCACAAATTTCGGAAAGTTTATGGATCCGCTGGCAGATAAGCTGCTGGTATGCTCCGCACTGATCTGTCTGGTCGAGCTCGAGAAGGTTCCTTCCTGGATCGTGATCATCATTATCGCACGGGAGTTTATTATCAGCGGATTCCGCCTGATCGCGGCAGACCATCAGATTGTGATCGCTGCAAGCATGTGGGGCAAGTTTAAGACGACCTTCCAGATGGCGGCGATTATTCTGCTGATCCTGGACTGCGCATGGGCGCTTTCGGTCGGCGGGATCAATATCATCCATGTTCTGGCGGAGATCGCCCTGTATATCGCTCTGGTACTGACGGTGATTTCCCTGATCGACTATCTCGCGAAAAACAGAGATGTACTGAAAGAACAGGATTGATGATAACAGGAGTATCAGTATGAGGATCATCGGAGGTACGGCCCGCAGCATGCCGCTGAAGACGGTAAAAGGCACGGATACGAGACCGACGACGGACCGGATCAAGGAAACGCTGTTTAATATGATTCAGAATGAGGTGCCCGGCGCTGTCTTTCTGGATCTGTTTGCGGGATCCGGCGGCATCGGACTGGAAGCACTCAGCCGCGGAGCCCGAAAGGCTGTTTTTGTTGACAGCAGCCGGAAAGCGGCGGCCTGTATCCGGGAGAATATTGCGTTTACAAAATTTCAGGAGCAATCTGAGCTGAAATGCATGGATTTTCTGGCGGCCATGCGTTCGCTTGAGGGGAAATACGTATTTGATATAATCTTTGCGGATCCGCCTTACGGGCGCGGTATGGCCGGTGAAGTGCTTTCCTGTCTTAAGGATTCTTCCCTGTATCATGAGGACACGCTGATCATTGTGGAGGAATCCCTGGATTTTTCTCCGGAGGATTTATCCGGGAAAGGATTTGAAATTTCCCGGATAAAAATATATAAAACCAATCAGCATATTTTTTTAAAAAGGGGGACTGGCGTTTACGTCAGACAATAGAAATGAAAAGAGCAATCTATCCGGGAAGCTTTGACCCGCCGACCTTCGGTCATCTGGATATTATTGAGAGATCATCCAGAATGGTGGACGAGCTGAATGTCGCCGTGTTAAAAAACAATGCAAAAAATCCGTTGTTTTCTGTCGAAGAACGTGTTAGTATGATTAAGGAACTGACGGCGCATCTTCCGAATGTGACGGTGAGCTCATTTGACGGATTGACGGCTGATTATGCGAGGAGTATCGGTGCGACCATTGTTGTCCGCGGACTGCGGGCGGTCACGGATTTTGAGTACGAGCTCCAGATTGCGCAGACCAATCACGTGGTTAACGATCAGGTAGATACGATTTTCCTGACGACCAGTTTGCTCTATTCCTATCTGAGTTCCACGATTGTGAAGGAAGTGGCTTCCTACGGAGGCGATATTTCCAGGTTTGTACCGGCGTCGGTGATTGATAAGGTTTACCGGAAGTTTCACATTGAATGATGATAACGATCCGGGACGGTACTTTGCACCTGCTGCGAAGTCCGCATGATGACGCTTTGTTCCGGTGCAGCCGTGGAACCGTAAAAAAGACAGCTATCATTTGCTATGAAAGTGTCGTGAATAGACAGACAGATGGGCATGCTTGCATGACCAGATGGCTGGATATTCGACGACCAGGACGGTATGAGCAAGTAGGGCGATTAGCCCGGATTGCGAATACCGGCGACGATTGCGGGAGCACGAAGTGCGGAGCAATCGACTTTCATAGATGTTGGCGCGCTGCGACAGCAGCGCATGGAAGTTTTATATATAGACAGATTGCGAAGAGAAAGGAGTTTTTCATATGAACAGCCGTTTAGAACAGATCATTGCGGAGATCGAGGAATACATAGACAACTGCAAGCCGCAGGCTCTCTCGAAGGGGAAGATCGTGGTCGACAGAGAAGAGATTATGGAGCTCTTGACGGAGCTGCGTCTGAAGACGCCGGAGGAGATCAAGCGCTATCAGAAGATCATCGCAAACAAGGATGCGATTCTCTCGGACGCGCAGACGAAAGCGGACGAGATCCTCGCACAGGCAAAGATTCAGACGAGTGAGCTGATCAGTGAGCATCAGATCATGCAGCAGGCGTATGCGCAGGCAAATGAGGTTGTCTCCATAGCGACGAACCAGGCACAGGAGATTCTGGACAAGGCGACCGAGGATGCCAACGCGATCCGTACCGCTTCCATTGAGTATACAGACAATCTCCTGAGCAATATGGAGAATATCATGGTCCATGCGATCGATTCCTCCAGGGAAAAATACGACGGTCTGTTGTCCTCGCTTCAGAATTGTTATGAAATCGTAAAGGCGAACCGGAATGAACTGTCTCCTTCCACGGAGGATGCGGCGGATGACACCGAGACATCTTCGCAGGAGTCGAAGCCGGAGGAGATCGATCTGATCTGACGCCCTGCAGTTTTTCTCAGTTATGGCGGATACGGGACAGTTCTGTCGTTATGCAGTCTGTCTCTTTTGTGGCGGACATGTGACAGTTCCTTATGCAGTCCTTCCCTTTTATAGCGGACATGTGACAGTTCCTTATGCAGTCCTTCCCTCTTGTGGCAGACACAGGACAGCGATTTTTCCAGAGGAGCCGTTACGAGACAGAGATCGCTATCAGAAAAAGGAACGCCATGCCGCACAGACTGCAGAGCAGTTTGAAACAGATATAGTTTTTCATACATATGCCGGTGGATCGCATCATGGACCGGGTCTGGCTCAGTCCGGACAGCCCGCCGAAGTTGACAATGCCCACGGCGAGAACGGCCCGGACTGCGGTGTCGGCCGGCAGCAGGCGGATCTGCTGTATGCCGTTTGTGATCTCGATGGCGCCGATGCAGATACAGTGAAGGATATCATCGGACAGCGGCAGCTGCCGGATCATATCCGCGAGCAGCGCGGACAGCATGATATATCCCGCGAGTTTTATCATGGTTGAAAAACCGTCCATAATACCGGCATCCATGATCTCCATATTTATTTGAGATCCGGGTGCCTTTTTTGTGTTTTCGGGGATAGTCTGTATGCCGCCTGATACAGATGTTTTTCCGGGTTTTATATAGTTTCTCTTCCCGCCTGAGCAGCTTTCGAGAGCCTTTTCTTCAGAGGGAAAACGCATCAGCCACAGCCGCCCGAGGAGAATCGGCGGCAGATAACAGGCCGCAAAGAAATACACAGCCGGAAGCTGTCCGTCGAATGCAGTCTGATACAGGAAGTTATAAATAAAAGCCGGTCCGAAATTGTTGCTGATCGAGCTGGCGATCTCCGCTTCCTTCGGTGAAATCTTACCTTCCCGGCAGAGATCGGCGCAGATCTTGCTCCCGAGAGGAAATCCGAACAGAAATCCGGCGAGGAGCGGATAGATCAGGGGACTGCGGACCGGATAGATCCGCCGGAAAGCCGGATGCAGCCATGCAAAGAAGCGGTCGTAGATACCGGTTCGGATGATGATATTTGAAAAGATGCTGAAGGGCAGCAGAGTGGGCAGGATGGAGCGATACCAGAGTGTCAGGCCATCTGAGACAGACGCAGCCATATCGGCCGGGAACAGCAGGCAGTACAGGATGATCAATGCAAGCAGAAGAGGAATGATTTTCTTTTTCATACTGAATTATATTTTGCGTAAAATAAATTGATGCAGGATTGATGGAAAAAGCATGAAAAAGAAATGTGTTCATATCTGTCTGCTCGCCCTGATTCCGGTTATCCTGACCGACTGGTTTCTTCTTGCGCGGATGGAACGATCTTCGGCGGGCGAAAAGACAGCCGGCATCGGAAATGAGATGCTGATTACGGATGAGGTGCGGTGTTTCCCGATCGCCGTCAGCTCAGATGATGCGCTCTCTTTTGATTTTGCGGATTCCTGGATGGCGGAGCGCACCTACGGCGGAGAACGCAGCCATGAGGGGTGTGATATTATCACGTCAGCGGACGTCCGGGGCATCTATCCGGTCGTCAGTATGACGGACGGCGTGGTCGAATCGATTGGCTGGCTTTCGCTCGGCGGCTACCGGATCGGGATCCGCTCGCCGGGAGGTATCTAATATTATTATGCACACATGGAATCCTATGCGGCGGATCTGACGGAGGGTCAGCAGGTTCTCGCGGGACAGTTTCTCGGATTTGTCGGTGACAGCGGCTATGGGGATGAGGGGACCGTCGGGCAGTTTGCGGTGCATCTTCATATCGGGATCTATGTGCCGGACGCGGACGGGGAGGATACCGCGGTCAACCCTTTTCCTTATCTGGAAGAAGTGCGGGACTCTGTGGTACACGCGGATTATGCCGGTCTGTACTGATATGAAATGACACAGCAGATAAAAGGTCAGGGATATGATAACTATGAATTTACAGAACGATTGTTTGCGTAACAACCATTTGCTGGAGCATATGCTGGAAAACACAGAGGCTGTGATTTTTGATCTTGACGGGACGCTGGCAGACTCCATGTGGGTCTGGTCGGAGATCGACCGTGATTTTTTCCGCAGTCATCAGATCGACTTCCCGGATTACTTAAACAGTGAGATCGAGGGAATGGGATTCACGGAGACTGCACAGTTTTTTGTGGATCATTTTCCGCTGGAAGAGAGCGTGGAGGAGATCAAACAGCTTTGGAACGATATGGCGCTGGAAAAATACCGGACAAAGGTTCCCTTAAAGCCGGGAGCGGGGGAGTTTCTCAAAGAGCTGAAGCTGAGAGACATTCGGACCGGGATCGCGACCAGCAATTCCCTGCTTCTGGTGGAGACTTTTCTGGAATCAAAGGGGATTCGGGCCTCGTTTGACGCGATCACAACGGTCTGCGATGTGAGCAGAGGGAAGCCTGCGCCGGATGTGTATCTCGCCACGGCGGAAAAGCTGCACACGGATCCGTCACATTGTCTGGTGTTTGAGGACATTCCCATGGGTATTCTGGCCGGGATCAACGCAGGCATGCGGGTCTGTGCGCTGGAAGATGAGTATTCCGCTGCGCAGAGAGAAGAAAAACGGCGTCTGACACATTATTACATAGAGGATTTCAGGGAACTGCTGTGAAACTGCCGTCTCCCCGGCCTTCCTGTTTCCGGCAGCGGTGTGCCGGCATCGCACAGAGAATATAAATGAAAGAATTTGTGATATCAGAAAAAGAATACGGACAGCGGCTGGACAAATATCTGTTTAAGGTACTGGATCGGGCGCCGGCCGGTTTTATCTATAAAATGCTGCGAAAAAAGAATATCGTCCTGAATGACCGGAAGGCTACCGGGAAGGAGATCATACAGGATAGGGATCACGTCAGAATCTACCTCTCCGACGAAACCTTCGCAAAGTTTGCGTCGCTTCTGCCGGATGCTTCTGCCGGACATTCGGAGGCGGATTCTCCGCCGCGGAGTAAAAGCTATCCGGCTTTTTCTTCGGGTGATCCGGGAGCCCTGTCCGAAGGTGCGTCGGGAAGGTTGGCCGCGGGCAAAACTCCGGCGATTGATATCGTTTATGAGGATGCGGACATTCTTGTGATCAACAAGCCGGCCGGACTGCTTTCTCAGAAAGCGTCGCCCGGTGATGATTCCGCCAATGACCGCATTCTCTCGTATCTGCTTTCGAGCGGCCAGCTGACCGAAGCGGAGCTTCGCACCTTTCATCCGTCCATCTGCAACCGCCTGGATCGGAACACGTCGGGCCTGCTGATTGCGGGGAAGACCGTGCGGGGACTGCAGCAGATGGGAGAACAGCTGAAAGACCGTTCTGTTCAGAAGTATTATCGGGCGCTGGTGCGGGGGCGGGTGGCGGAGCCGCGGCATCTGTGCGGTTATCTGGTAAAGGATCACCGGACGAACCGGGTGGAAGTCACCCCCGTCGTCTCGTGCGCTGATGCCGCAAAGACAGAGTCATGCGCTGACGTCGGACAGACAGAGTCGCATTTCGATGTCAGTCAGACACTGCCGCCTTCGGATGACGTTCAGACGGATTTGTTTCCGGTAGGCAGCCGGATTGAGACTGCGTACAGGCCGGTGGATTACTTTGGAAACGCGACTTTGCTGGAGGTGTATCTGATTACCGGCAGATCCCATCAGATCCGGGCGCATCTGGCATCGGTCGGACATCCTGTTCTGGGCGATGCGAAGTATGGAGATGCTTCCGTCAACCGCAGACTGTACCGTGCGACTGGGGTTCGCGGCCAGCTTTTGCACGCCTGCCGCATGGAACTGGCGGACGGACGGATTCTGGAGGCCGGTGAGCCGGATACATTCCGCAGGGCGGAACGGTGGCTGAGCAAAGCGTCAGATTGATGTGCTGAAATCCTTATAATCCGTAATCGAAACAGATGATGCGTGCGGACACACGGGGAATGATATACAGGAAATGACGTAAGTCGTTTTCTGTATATACCGTAGAAAACGGAGAGACGACAATGTATATTTACATTATGAGACACGGAGAGACATTCTGGAATAAGGAAGGCCGGATACAGGGGTCGTCGGATATTGAGCTGACCGACTTCGGTGTGGAGCTGGCGGAGCTTTCCGCGGAGGGTTTTTATCGGGACGGGATCCGGTTTGACCGCATTTACACCAGCCCGTTTGTCCGCGCGAGGAAGACAGCGCGGCTGATTGCGGACAAAAACAGGAGCGGGACAGCGCCGGAGCCGTTTTTTATGGTGGACGACCGTCTCCGGGAAATGTGTTTCGGAAAATACGAAGGTTTAAAGCTAGCCCTGCTGAAGGATTATGATGAGAATATCGTCAACTGTTTTTCGCACCCCGATCGCTACATACCGGATGAGACCGGCGAGAGTTATGAGGAGCTGTTCGCGCGCATCGATGACTTTATGACGCGGGAGCTGCTGCCGCTGGAGCAGCATCCGACGCTGCAAAACGTACTCGTCTTATGTCACGGGACCGTGATCCGGGCGTTTCTGCAGCGAATCGATCAGTTTGACATGGAGGATTTCTGGAATGTCCGTCAGCCGAACTGTTCCATCAATAAAATCGAACTGCGGGACGGCACGTTTACGTCCATACAGAAACAGATTCTGTATTATGAATCCGAGGAACTGCTGCATCGCGGCATCTTATGAAGATGAGGAGGATTTCGCAGGTATCACAGGTCTCGGAGGATGACAGATGGACCGTAACTATTCAGGACAGTGCCTCGCTTTCGATGCGGAGTACTTATGAAAACGAAACTGTGATGGTCTTATAGTAAACGTCAAAAATATTTGCCGTTCACTATAAATGTTATGCACATGATCGCGCAAGGAATGGCTGCTTACGCAGCCCGCGATCGGCGCAACAGGAAACGACTTATGTCGTTTCCTGTAAATAGTTACGATGGATTGCCGAAAACGGGAGTCATTTTATGCCGACATGGAATTCAAGAGGTCTCCGGGGCTCCACCCTGGAAGAGTTTATCAACCTCACAAATGAGAAATATCAGGAAAAAGGTCTGGCGCTGATACAGAAGATCCCGACGCCGATCACACCGGTGCAGATCGACTCTGCGAGCCGGCATATCACACTGGCCTATTTTGAGCAGAAGAGCACGGTGGATTATATCGGCGCGGTACAGGGGATTCCGGTCTGCTTTGACGCGAAAGAATGCAGGACGGATACGTTTCCCCTGCAGAACGTCCACGAGCATCAGGTAAGGTTTATGGGTGATTTTGAGAAACAGGGCGGTATGGCTTTCCTGATTATCTATTATCAGCACAGGGACATCTATTTTTATATGAGATATACGGAACTGCTGGCTTTCTGGAAGAGAAGCACGGCGGGCGGTCGGAAGAGCGTCCGCTTTGAGGAGCTGGATGAACGGTTTTTCTTTTCGATGCACGGCGGAGTTCTGGTGCCGTATCTCGAGCCGATGCAGCTGGATATTGATCTGCGCAGCTGAAATGGTATGATGCCTGCGGGCTCCAAAGCGGCTCCAAAGTCATGATATTTCTTGACTTTCCATATATAATGAAATATAATAGCCGTGATTTTGTATGGTAGCATGGTAGCATGCTAAAGTGTAATAGGAGAAAAATATGTCAAATCAGTTATTGCATACACCGGAAGGTGTGAGGGATATTTACAGTGAGGAATGCGAACGAAAACATCTGTTGGAGGACAAAATACACCGGACGTTCAAATCGTACGGATATCATCCGATTCAGACCCCGACCTTTGAGTTCTTTGATATTTTCGGGAAAGAGATCGGCACGACGCCTTCGAAGGATCTGTACAAGTTTTTCGACCGGGAGGGCAATACGCTGGTGCTCCGGCCGGACATCACGCCGTCCATCGCGCGCTGTGCCTCAAAGTACTACATGGAGGATGCGATTCCGATCCGATTCTGTTATACCGGCAATACCTTTATCAACAACAGCAGCTATCAGGGTCTGTTGAAGGAGACGACACAGTCGGGCGCGGAGCTGATCGGAGACGGATCTGTGGAGGCGGATGCGGAGCTGATCGCGCTGACCGTACAGGTTCTTCTGAACGCCGGTCTGAAGGAGTTTCAGGTGAGCGTGGGACACGCGGATTTCCTGAAGGGACTGTTTGAAAATGCTCATCTGGGCGAAACGCTGGAAAACGAGATTCGGGAGCTTCTGCTGAACCGCAATTTTTACGGCGTGGAGGAGATTGTCAGTCAGGTCGGATTGAATGACGATCTTACTTACCTGTTCGGACTGCTGAAGGATGCGATGCTCACAAAGGAAAAGCTTCTGGAGGCAAAGGAAAAAGCCGGGAATTATCCGAAGATTTTCCACGCTCTGGAGCGGCTGGAGCAGCTGGAGGATCTGCTTCGGATCTACCGGGTGGAGCAGTATGTTTTCTATGAGATGGCGATGGTTTCCGAGCTGAATTACTATACAGGCGTTATATTTTCCACTTATACCTTCGGCAGCGGGAACGCCGTGGTAAAAGGCGGCCGCTATGACCAGCTGCTGGAATCCTTCGGGAAATCGGCTCCGGCGATCGGCTTTGCCATTGTGATCGACCAGCTGATGAATGCGCTTCGCCGTCAGAACATCTGCATTCCGTTTGAAAACAAGACAAAATGGTTTGTCTATCGCGAGGAGAAACACGCGGAAGTCATCCGGGACGCGATTATTCTCCGAAATCGCGGCGAAAACGTGGAACTTATGCCGGTGACAGAGACAAACACGGTCGAGACATATGAGCGATACGCGCAGCAGTTCCATATACAGGATATCATCTATTATATTTAGGCGCTTATGAACGATTTTTTGCTCAAAATGGCAAAAATTCTATTCCGGTTTATCCGGTTAGGCGCTTACAAACGATTTTTTTGCGCAAAATGGCAAAATTCTGTTCCGGTTTATCCGGGTTGGGGTTGAAAGACCGGATGGATAGTTTACGAAAATGAAAAACGATTTTCCTGATCATAAAGGAGTGAACATGAGATATTTGACTTTTGCACTCGGTAAGGGCCGGCTGGCGAAGACGACGCTGAAGCTGTTTGAACAGATCGGCATTACCTGTGAGGAGATGAAGGATAAGGATACACGAAAACTGATTTTTGTCAATGAGGAACTGAAGCTGCGTTTTTTTCTTGCGAAGGGTCCGGACGTACCGACCTATGTAGAGTACGGCGCGGCCGATATCGGTATCGTCGGCAGGGACACGATACTGCAGGAGGGACGGAATATTTACGAGGTTCTGGATCTCGGATTCGGGAAATGCCGCATGTGCGTCTGCGGATATGCCTCCGCGAAGGACCTGCTGGAACATCATGAACAGATCCGCGTGGCGACCAAATATCCGAAGATCGCGAAGGATTATTTCTATAATAAAAAGCATCAGACGGTGGAGATCATCAAACTGAACGGCTCCATCGAGCTGGCGCCGATCGTGGGGCTGGCTGATGTGATTGTGGATATCGTGGAGACCGGTTCCACGCTGAAGGAAAACGGTCTGGTGGTTCTGGAGGAGATCTGTCAGCTGTCCGCGCGGATGGTGGTGAACCCGGTCAGCATGAAGCTGGAGCAGGAGCGTGTGAGCAGGCTGATCTCGGATCTGCGGAGTGTGATACCGGAGTCAGACAGATGAGACGGGGTTACTATTCAGGACAGTACTTCGCACTTGCTGCGAAGTACGTATGATGACATAAATTATACAAGGAAAAGTCCCATCGCGGCAGCGGAGACGCGATTTTAAATGGACTTTTCCTCGTAACTGTGAAGGTACTGAGCAGTTACGAGACGGGGAATATATCATCATTATGAGAAAAGAGGAGATACGGATGCGTACTTTGAAACTGACCAAAGAGACGACAAATAAAATTCTGACGGATCTGCTGAAGCGCAGCCCGAACAATTACGCGGGATACGAGGACCGCGTAAACGCGATCATCGCGGACGTGCGTGAGCGCCGGGATCAGGCAGTTTTTGAATATACGGAGAAATTTGACGGCGCGAAGCTCACCGCGGCGAATATTGAGGTGACGGAGGATGAGATCCGGGAGGCCTATGATTGCGTATCGCCGGAGCTTCTGGAGGTGATCCGGAAGGCGAAAGAAAATATCCGCATCTATCACGAAAAACAGAGACAGTACAGCTGGTTTGACAGTGTCATTCCGGGTACGATGCTCGGACAGAAGGTGACGCCAATCTCAAGAGCCGGCGTGTACGTGCCGGGCGGAAAGGCCGTCTACCCGTCCTCCGTGCTGATGAACATCATTCCCGCAAGGGTCGCGGGGGTGGAGGAGATCCTCATGACGACACCCTGCAGCCGTGAGGGAAAGGTGAATCCCGCGACGCTTGTCGCCGCGAAGGAGGCCGGCGTCGGCCGGGTCTTCAAGGTGGGCGGCGCGCAGGCCATCGCCGCGATGGCGTTCGGTACGGAGAGCATTCCGAAGGTGGACAAGATCGTCGGACCCGGGAATATCTATGTGGCGCTCGCCAAAAAGGCGGTATTCGGCCACGTCAGCATTGACTCGATCGCAGGGCCGAGCGAAATCCTGGTTCTGGCGGACGAGAGCGCGAATCCGCGCTATGTCGCGGCGGATCTGCTCTCGCAGGCGGAGCATGATGAGCTCGCCTCGGCGATTCTGATTACAACCAGCGAGACACTTGCCGCTGAAGTCACAGTACAGATCGACCGGTTTTTAGAGGAATTATCCAGGCGGGAGATCATCGAAAAGTCACTGGATCATTACGGATATATTCTGATCGCTCCGGATCTGGACACGGCGATTGATACCGTAAATGAGATCGCTTCCGAGCATCTGGAAATCGTGACTGAGAATGCGTTTGAGGTGATGACAAAGATCAAAAACGCGGGCGCCATCTTCCTCGGCCCTTACAGCAGCGAGCCGCTGGGCGATTATTTCGCCGGACCGAATCATGTGCTGCCGACAAACGGAACCGCCAAATTCTTTTCCCCACTGTCGGTAGATGATTTTATAAAGAAATCCAGCATCATCTCATATTCCAGGGAGGCGCTGCAGGACGTCTATCAGGACATCGCGCAGTTCGCGCGGTGCGAGCAGCTGACGGCACACGCGAATTCCGTGCTGGTTCGATTTGAAGACGAGACGGAACATTAACCGCAGACAAATATGAAACATTGTAATTATGCAGGACAGTGCTTTGTGCTTGCTGCGAAGTGTGTCTGAGAACGTAAGGAAACATTACAAAAATAATACAGGAGCTATGCATCTGCCGCAGAATAACATGAGCAGATGGCGCCGGATCATGGAGGACAGAATGCAGGAAAGCAGAATCGCAACCATCAATCGAAAGACAAACGAGACCGATATCAGCCTGACTATCAATCTGGACGGGACCGGGAAACGGCAGATTCAGACCGGCATCGGATTTTTTGACCATATGCTGTCCGGCTTTGCCCGTCACGGATTTTTCGACCTGAATGTCAGTGCCCGGGGCGATCTGGATGTGGACTGCCACCACACGATCGAGGATACCGGCATTGTGCTGGGAACGGCGCTGCGGGAAGCTGTCGGCGACAAATGTGGGATCCGCCGTTTCGGCAGTATGATTCTCCCGATGGATGAGACGCTGGTGCTGTCGGCCATTGATCTGTCCGGAAGACCTTATCTGGTCATGGACGCCGTGTTTACGGCAGAACGTGTGGGCGATATGGATACGGAGATGGTTCGCGAGTTCTTTTACGCGGTATCCTATGCCGCCGGGATGAACCTGCATCTGAAGGTATTGTCCGGAACCAATAACCACCACATGATCGAAGCGCTGTTTAAAGCGTTCGGAAAGGCTCTGGATGAAGCGGTTTCCATGGACCCGCGTATCACGGACGTATTATCGACGAAAGGCAGTTTGTAAGAGATGAAATACGCACAGAAAGATATTATAACCACGGTATTTCTGAAGGACGGGACACCTGTAAAAGACTTTCATGATCATGCGCCCGCCGGGAATACCGCAGATGTGATCGAATCCTTTAATATCCATGGCATAGACAAGATCATTCTGTTCGACCTGTCTGACGACGAGAGAGAGCATGAGGATAATCTGCATGTCATGAAAAATATCTGTCATCTGGCGGAGATGCCCGTCTACGCGGGCGGAAATATCAATTCCATGAATGATATCAAAAAGATTCTCTACGCGGGATGCAGCAAGGTGATATTAAATTCCCTGAAAAATGAGACATTGCAGCTGGCGCGCCAGGGCGAGCAGCGTTTCGGAAAAGAGCGCATGGCGCTGTCTATTTTTAATGTCGATCTGTTTTTCAAACAGAAGTCATCTGTGGAGGAATATATCAGTGAGCTTGTCGTGCTGGATGAGCGGCTTGCAGGTACGATGGACAATGTGACGGATATGCCGTATTCCATCCTGCTGCAGGAGGTGACGCCTGAAAAAATCAGGGATACCCTGCAGGCAGATGAAAATATTATCGGTATTTCGGGCAGGGCATTCTGTGAAGAGCCGGAAAAAATACCGGAGCTGAAACAGTATCTGAAAAACAGCGGCATCAGCACCGCGCGTCTGGTGTCGTCCGTCAAATGGTCCTCCATGAAGCTGAATCCGGACGGACTGGTGCCTGTGGTCGTCCAGGATTATCTGACGAATGAGGTTCTGATGCTTGCTTACATGAATGAGGAATCGTTTCAGACGACCCTCGAGACCGGAAAAATGACCTATTACAGCCGCAGCCGCCGGGAGCTCTGGATCAAAGGACTGACATCCGGACATTACCAGTATGTCAAATCGCTCACGGCGGACTGCGACAGCGATACGATTCTTGCAAAGGTATCGCAGGTCGGCGCAGCCTGCCATACCGGGAGCCGGAGCTGCTTCTTTACAGACCTTGTGAAAACGGATACTCCGCAGAAAAATATGTACGGTGTTCTGACACATGTCTATGAGCTGATCAAAGACAGGAAGGAAAATCCGAAACAGGGATCCTACACGAGCTTTCTCTTTGAGGAGGGCATTGACCGGATTCTGAAAAAGGTGGGAGATGAAACCCTGGATCTGATCTTTGCGGCAAAAAATCCGGACACCGAGGAACTGAAATACCAGACCACGGATCTGCTGTTTCACACGCTGGTGCTGATGGCCGAGAGGGGGATCACGCCGAATGAAGTGCTGGAGGAACTGATGATGAGGTCGGTTACCTGACCGGTCAATCTGATTCAGAACAGATGTTTTTTCTGAATGATTGTAAATGAAATGGCTGTCAGTCTGCAGTATCGAGGGCTGTCAGTCTTTTTCATTTCCGAGAATCAAGATGCTCTTCAATGTCAGTAATAAGGATCACAGAATAAAGAATACAGCATTTTTCCTATGAAAAACGCAAAAATAATAGCAAAGTTCCTATGAAAAACGCAAATACCCATTGTTTTCTTTGTAAAATCATGCTACATTACTCTTACAGATCATACCGGTGGAGGCCAAAGCGGAAATCCATACGAGAGCGAAAAGCTATCAGCAATATTGCAAAACCTATTCTCCTGAGATCGGTCTGAAGTTTTCAATGAAAAATGCCGGGATGAATCAGACGGGAAACACAACCACATACAGCATACCTCTGTATCTGATCTGGATGCTGAGACAATATGATATTTTCTGATTCCGGTGAATTTCGAAGACGCTGCACCAGTCTCGTGTGTCGTCTCAATCATGATGATTGAGACGACACAATCGCTTTCATTGTCATATTCCGCAGTAGAATATCATATAGTAGGAGAAGGAGGGTATGATGATGGATCAACAGCAGTATTCTGACCGTCGAAGCTATGTGGAACAGGTGAGAAGCAGTTTCGGAGAACCTTCGGAACAGTCAAAGCCGGTCTCTTATGAGAGGGATGGCGAAGTGCCGGAGAGACGAAGCCGGGGTTTTTTTAAGGTGAGATTTGTGCTTGCGGTGCTGCTGTTTCTAGGATTCCTTCTTCTCAGGCAGACAGGGTGGAGTTTTCAGGAGATTGACGCGGAAGCTATTCAGGAGGAGATCAGTCGGAGTATCACACTGCCGGATTCTTTTCCGGGCGTGTCAGATCTGATTAACGTGACGGAGGACGAGTCAGCAGAATAAGGAACTGTCGGAAAACGACTTAAGTCGTTTCCTGTAACTTATGAAGATTGTGCCGAATAATGTGTGAAGCGCAGGCCCTGATTACAGAAGAATCTTCATCAGGATCATAATAACGCCGAGCGCGGTCAGCACGGCGCCGGTTACGAGACCGACCGTCCGGCCGTTGACCCGGTTCGCGAACTGTGCGGACGCAATCGAAGCGGCGGACTCGGTCGCCATGCACAGAATGAGGATTTTCCAGTCGTCAAAGAGTATGGCCGGATCGATGAGAGAGTGGCTGACAAATGCGATGATGGCGGTAAACGTCATGATGAAGGTGCTTGTCCCGACGGCGATCTTCCGGTTCATGCCGAGAAAAGCAGTAAAGACCACAAGCATCATCATTCCGCCGCCGGAGCCGACGAAGCCGGTGCCGAATCCGATCGTCAGGCCGTAGAAGAGGGAGGTGGCAACGGCTCTCCGGTTCAGATCAGCGCCTTTTGCGACCGTATTTTCCCGCTGCGTATCCGGTTTTAAGAGAAAGCGGATGCCGATACCCACGCAGAGAATGAGCGAAAAGCTGCCCAGCACCACATTCCCGACCAGGAAGGCGGCGAAGCTGCCCGCCACACACATGCAGATAATGCAGATCATCATGATCCGCCCCCGTTTCAGGTCGATGTTTCTGTGCCGGATATAGATCCCGGCGGTAAACGCGGAACCCAGAATATCCGACGCGAGGGCGATCGCGGTCGCGTGATATGCGCCGGTCTCTCCGGCGAATGAAGGACATAATACGATTAAGATCGGAACCATCACCGTCGCGGCGGAGAGCCCCGCCAGACCGGTTCCGACGCCCGCTCCGAGAGCGGCGATAAAGCACCAGAAATATTCCATGTCTTCTCCTCACCGGATTAACCGGTATGGAAAGTTTGTTATTTTGCGAAAAAATGTATATAAGTGAACTGACCCGGATCAAGCGGAACCGGAATCTTGCCATATTGTGCAAAAAATCGTATTGTGCAAAAAAAACGTTTATAAACGTTCAATAAGGCCGGAGCTGCTCCAGAAGCGTGGCGGCCCGGATGCTGATATCCAGAAGCTCAGCGGCCCGCTCTGTGTCGTTCTCCCGGATGATCCTTTCAAGCTCTGTAAACTCGCTGTAAAGGCGATGCCTGTCCTCATGAAAATCATAAACCTGTACCCGCCCGTTGTGGTCGGAGATCTCATACCTGTCAATCTGATTCATGGGCATGCGGATGGTAAGGCAGGCATTCTCCCCCTGAATGGTGGAGGCGACCGGAGCCTGGCAGTCCTTGGCCGCCAGCGAGGCAGCCTGAAATGTTTTATAATCGAGCACCGCTATACCGCTGGTGTCAATGCCCCGCTGCATATTTGGGAAATAGCGGGCGCTCTGCGGTGTTCCGAAAAGTGCCAGAATCGCGTGAAGATTATAGACGTTCAGATCCATCAACGCTCCGCCCATGCACGCCGGATCAAAGGACGGCGCTGTTATTCCCTTCCGAAAATCATCGTAGCGGGAGGAATACTGGCAGAACTGGAAACTGACCAGGCGAATCGGACCGAGCGCAGGGATATGTTCCCGGATAGAGCGAAAATCCGGTGTATAGTGAAGGCTCATGGCTTCCAGTAAAAACAAAGAATGATTTTTCGCATCCTCTGCCAGTTCGGTCAGTTCCGCGGCAGTCACAGTGGCGGGTTTCTCCAGAATGACGTGTTTTCCGGCGGCGAGAGCATTTTTCGCAAAAGAAAAATGCAGGCTGTTGGGCAGAGCGAGATATACCGTGTCTATATCCGCGGCCAGCAGTTCCTCCGCGGTGAGAAAATATCCGTCCAGATGATATTTCTGACAAAGCTGCCGTGTTCGGTCGGCAGAATGCTCTCTTCCCATCAGGTAGCACCGCTCCGGTTTCAGAGAAACGATCAGCGGTAATACCTCCTGTACGATTTTTCCGGTTCCCATGATTCCAAGTTTCATTGTCTGTCCTGTCTTTCCTCCATCTGCAGCATTTTATTTTTACCACATTATAATTCTTGCCTCACAGTTTTGTCTATGATAAACTAAAACAAATAATAATTTTTTCCTGAACCGGAAAAAACGGCAGATATTTTAGCCGCAGCTATGAGAGGAGAAAATTTATGTCTGATATGACGAATACGGATCAAACGCAGGCAAACAGGGATTTGATTCTGAAGTTTCTAAGGTATGTACTCATAAAAATACAGTAAAAAAGGGAACTGAGATGTACAGAGACATGGAAATCCAATTATACAGGGAAATGAACGAGAAACCGCATTTCCATTCAGAAATCGAGCTGATTGCTGTTGTTGACGGATCGGTCACGGTGTCGATAAAGGAGCATTCTTATCTTTTGAATAAGGAAGATGTTATTCTGGTCAATTCCGGCCTGACACATGGCTGCTCCGGCGCTGCCGGTTCCATTACCTGTGTGATACATTTTCCGTTAGCACTGGTGACGGATCTGCTGAAAAACGGAAATTGTATTTTCAAATGCAATACGGTTGAGGAGCCCGGGAGAGACAACCGGGAGCTGCATACCGTGCTGCATGAGCTGATCCTTTCATATATCTGGCAGAATCATCGGTCAGACAGCCTGCTGATCAGTTTGTTATTCCGTCTGCTGGACTGTCTGGTGGAGAACTACCGGATCTCATCATCCATGCTTTCCGTGTATGAAAATCAGGATGATGTCCGTCTGCAGGAGATTTTTCAGTATGTGAACCGGAATTATCAGAACAGTATCAGTCTGGCGGAGATCGCGGAGCATTTTTATGTATCCACGTCTACGCTGTCCAGGTTTTTCAAAAAGCAGACGGGTATTTATTTTTCGGAATATGTGAATCAGATCAAATGTCTGCAGGCTTCGCATGAGCTGATCAGCACAGACAAAAATATTACCAGGCTGGCGATGGACTGCGGTTTTTCGGGATTGTCGGCGTTTAATAAGGTTTTTCGGGATATCTACGGCATGTCGCCGTCTGATTACCGGAAAACATATCAGGGAAAATTGCGCAGCTGTGATAAGGAACAGCGCCGGATCGAGGAGATTCGTGAGAACCTGCTGGATAAACAGCCGGAATATCTGAAAAAGATATCAGGCGGTTATCCGGCTGACTGTCTGACGGTTGATATACGGACGGGAACAGATTATAAGAAAATCTGGAACAGGGTCATCAATGTCGGATCTCTTTACGGACTGACAATGGCGAATATACAGTTTCATACCCTGCAGCTGGTGGAACAGCTCGGTTTTCAGTATGTCCGGGTCTGGAGTGTCTTTTCTGAAAAGCTGATGATTACGGATGGAATTCATATCGGTAATTATAATTATGATATCATGGATATTGTGCTTGATTTTCTGGTGGAGCATCATATCCGTCTGTTCTTTGACTTTGGGAGACGCCCCGATACGATCATTCGTTCTGAGACGCAGCCGGTTTTTTATGGGGCGGAATATATTCATTTTCAGTCCCGACGGGCGTGGGAAGCCATGTTTACGGATTTTATCCGGCATATTGTAAAGCGTTATGGAAGGGATACAGTCGGGCAGTGGATTTTTGAATTGTCTTTCGATTCGTTTCATCTGGATAACAGTCAGTATTATGAAAGCGAAAATTATGACATGACGGATGTATATTTCCATGCCTGGAAAACAATAAAATCCGTTTGTCCCGAAGCGCAGGTCGGCGGTATCGGTTGTGTACCCGGCACACGGGATGAAATACTCCGGAGCTTTGCGATGAGTTGTCTTGAGCATCAGATGAAGCCGGATTTTATGTCTTATATTATGTTTCCTTATGATGAGACTCTTGAAAATGACCAGATTGTGCGTTTCCGCAGTGCCAGAGAAAATTTTGAACGGGATTCGGCTGAGAGGATGCGGCAGACGCTGAACCAGATCGGGTTGAAAGACTGCAAGCTGTATCTGACGGAATGGAACAATACAGTTTCCATGCGGAATTTTATGAATGACAGTTGTTTTCGAGCCGCTTATATTGCGAAACTGGTAACGGATATAGGTGACAATGCAGATATGATTATTCCCTGGATTGGTTCCGACTGGGTGACCGGATATTATGATACAATGGGTATCGCAAATGGGGGTAACGGTTATCTGACAAAAGATACCATTCGAAAGCCTGCGTATTTTGCTCTGGTGTTTTTGAATTATCTTGGAGACACGCTGGTCATGAAAAATGATTATTGTATCGTGACCAGAACAGGAGCGGAGTACTATATGCTTTGCTGGAACTTCAAAAAATATGCGGTCAATTATTATATGGGCAGGGAAGCGTTTGACAGGCCGGAAAAGCTGAATGGCATTTTTGAAAACGAAAATCCGCGTACGATTGAGGTAACACTGGAACATCTCGCCGAAGATTTTTCCTATACGATTAAGAGACGGACCGTGAATCCGGAGCATGGAAGTTTACTGAATGAATGGAAGAAGTTTCAGTATGATACAAACCTGACCAGCCAGGATGTCAAATATCTGAGGGCGAGCTGTTTCCCGGAGATGAGTATGGAACGGCGCAGGGCTGACGGCGGGAGACTGACGCTGAGGCGAACGATGCTCGCCCATGAGATTTCTGTATTTCATATATATGAGAGTGACCATTAGAAAATTATGTAAAGAAAATGAATGCTGATGAAACGGCGCGCAACAAATACCTGTTATTTGTTGCACGCCGCTTTTTCTTTTTTGTCTGTTTTGCAATATTTCAGTCAAAATCAGGAAAAGAAAAGATGCGGAACCACTAAAATCAGGGTAAAGTATAGATACATGAAAGGAAGACGTTTTCCGGATCCCGATAGCCGGCAGTTCGGGATTACATCGAAAGAAAAGGAGAATGAAACTATGGAAAACAAGAAAATGGCGTCCAAAGCCGCTGTTATATGCTATAGCTTCGGCGATCTGGCATCGCAGTTTGTATGGACGTTCGTGGGTTCCTATCTGACCATCTTTTATACGGATATAGTCGGTCTTGCTCCGATTGCCATATCCGCCATCATGCTGATCGCCCGAATCTGGGACGCTGTGAATGACCCGATGATGGGAGCGTTTGCGGAGCGCACCCGGACCAGGTGGGGACGGTTTCGCCCGTTTATCGCGTTCGGCTGTCCGCTGCTCGTTATTTTTTCCATCCTGACATTTACGAATCCGGCGCATGGAACAGCAGGCGTGCTGTGGGCTGCCTTCACTTACATTATCTGCGGAATGCTGTATACGCTGGTGAATATTCCCTACGCGGCATTGTCCGGCGTTATGACAGAGGATGCGGATCAGAGAAACAAGATCAATACATCCAGAAGTATCGGTATGAATGTCGGTATGACAATTGTAAACGCTTTGTCCGCGATTTTGATGCTGCGTTTCTCCGGAGAGGGTGCTGAGGTGGCAAACGGACACGGTTATCTGATGACTGCAGTCATTTACGGCATCATATCTATCCCGCTTTTTCTCATTGTCTTTGCGACAGCCAAAGAGCATGTGGCGCCTGTTGCCGGTGCACAGACAAAATTCTCATTCAAAGATACGTTCGGCAACCTTGTGAAAAACAAATATCTGCTTATCGTTATGCTGGTCATGGCAATTCAGATGACAGCGTTTATGGGCAGAGTCGGAGTGACTGCTTTTTATGTAACTTACTGTCTCGGATCGTTTGCCATGATCTCGGTTATCATGACAATCCCGACCATCGGCGGTATTATCGGTTCCTTCTTTGTACCGTTTTTTGCAAAGAAGATCGGAAAGAGAAATGTTCTGATGGGGTCTATGATCATCCAGGGATGCGCACTGATCATGATGTATCTGTCACCGTTTGACAATCTTAAGATGGTTATTGCCGCGGATGTTATTTTCGGTCTGTTTAATGTCGGATTCCCGATGACGCTTTCCATGGTGGCGGATTCCGTGGATTACATGGAATTAAAAACCGGTATCCGTACAGATGGCAGCGCGTATGCTACATATGGCCTGGCTACAAAGCTCGGAAACGCGATCGGTTCCTCCGTCGGTATTCTGATCATAACTGCATTCGGTTATGTGGCGAACCAGGAACAGACTGCTTCCGCACTGAAAGGTATCAATTTCACCGTGAATCTGCTTCCCGCGATTCTCTTTATTGTCGGCGGACTCTGCTGTCTGCTCTGGAATATGACAGACAAGGACGCGGACGATATCCGTGCACAGCTGAAAGCAAGACGTGAGGGCAGTCAGACCGAGTAGAAACGGATCAGAAGCATTCCTGCTGAAAAGTTGGAAAATATCAAAAACATTATTGTTCAGAAACAGTTAGAATCTGCTGAAAAAAATACAGTTGGGCGGCAGGCCCGGAAAGGATCAGAAAATGAAAAACGGAAAATTACAGGTCGCAGTGGTAGGCTGCGGCGGAATCGCAAACCAGAAGCACTTCCCCGCGCTGACTTCACAGTCAGATAAATGTGAGATCGTGGCATTCTGCGATATCATTCTCGAGAGGGCTGAGACAGCTGCAAAGAAATACGGTACAGCTGACGCAAAGGTATATGAGGACTATAAAGAACTGCTGAAGGACAAAGAGATCGATGTCGTTCATGTATGCACGCCGAATGTGGCGCATTGCCCGATCACGGTTGCCGCTTTTAAAGCAGGCAAGCATGTTCTCTGTGAGAAACCTATGGCAGCGACCACGGAGGATGCGCAGAAGATGATGGATGCCTGGAAGAAATCCGGCAAAAAGTTTACCATCGGATACCAGAACCGTTTCCGTACGGATGCACAGGCATTAAAGCGGGCCTGCGAGGAAGGCAAGCTGGGTGAGATTTACTTTGCGAAGGCGCACGCGGTTCGCCGGAGAGCGGTTCCGACCTGGGGCGTGTTCCCGGACAAATCGAAACAGGGCGGCGGTCCGCTGATCGACATCGGTACACATGCGCTGGATATCACGCTCTGGTGTATGGATAACTACAAACCGGCTACCGTTACCGGTTCCGTTTTCGAAAAACTGGGGCATCTCCCGGAGGCGACCGAGGGCAACATGTTCGGACCATGGGATCCGGAGACTTATGAAGTGGAGGATTCCGCGTTCGGATATATCAAGATGGAAAACGGAGCAACGATTTTCCTTGAGTCTGCATGGGCGCTGAATGTCAAGGATTCACGGGAAGCGGCCACCACGCTCTGCGGTACAAAGGCCGGAGCGGAGATGGTCGGCGGTATGAGCCAGACCGGCTATGATCTGGTCTTCAACGAGACGACCGGCGGTATTCTGACCGAGGAACACATCTCTGATACGGGAGCCATCGCGTTCTTTGAAGGCAGCAACGGCGGCGGCCCCGAAGTAAAAGAGTGCAAGCAGTGGCTGGAAGCGATTCTGAATGATACGGAGCCTCTCGTAAAACCAGAACAGGCTTTCGTGGTGACACAGATTCTGGATACAATCTATAAATCCGCAGCGGAAGGCAAAGAGATCAGACTGGATCAATAACAGGAGGAAATGATGAAATTAGGATTTGTCAGTGCGATTCTGGATCAGTGCAGCTACGAGGAGATGATGGATATTGCTTCTGAACTGGGGTTTGAGTGTGTGGAAGTGGCATGCTGGCCCCAGGGAAAAGCGGAGCGCCGCTATGCCGGCGTCAGCCACATCGACGCGGAGCGCGTACTGACGGACGACGCTTATACCAGACATATTATAGATTACGCGGCGGAGAAAAAGGTGGAGATCTCCTCCCTGGCTTACTATCCGAACACGATGGATGCTGACCCTGAGAAGCGAGGCACAGCAGTGGAGCATCTGAAAGCTCTGATTCAGGCCAGCGCAAAGCTGGGGATCCATATGGTCACCACCTTCATCGGCCGCGACCAGAACAAATCGGTGGAGGAAAACCTGGAGCTGGTGAAAGAAATCTGGCCTCCGATCCTGGAACTGGCGGAGAAAAACGACGTGAGGATCGGCATCGAGAACTGTCCGATGCTCTTCGGCAGGGATCAGTGGCCGGGCGGACAGAACCTGATGACGACTCCGGCGAACTGGAGAAGGGTCTTTGAGATCCTTCCCAGTGACAACCTGGGTATTAACTATGATCCATCCCATTTTGTATGGCAGATGATCGATTACATCAAACCGATCTATGAGTTTCAGGATAAGATTTTCCATGTACATTACAAGGATATTAAGATTTATCCGGACCGTCTGCAGCAGGTGGGTATCATGGGCTATCCGCTGGATTTTATGTCCCCAAAGCTGCCCGGCTATGGAGATGTGGACTGGGGCAGATACGTTTCGGCCCTGACCGACATCGGATACGACGGTTATACCTGTATCGAGGTGGAGGACAAATTTTTCGAGGGAAGCCGGGAGAAGGTTCTGGACAGCCTGCGTTTAAGTAAGAGATATATGAGTCAGTTTGTGATATAGCAAAAAGCGTAGCTTTTGAGCTGGCACGGCGGTACAGTGCAAATCTAAGGAGGCAAAAATGAGTATTAAATTCGGCATCATCGGTTATGGTTTTATGGGACATGAGCATATGACCATGCTGTCCGGTTTTGACGGCATCGACGTTGTGGCCATCTGTGATATCGAAGCAGACCAGATGGACGACGCGCCGGAAGGGGTAGCAAAATATGAAAACGCAGCGGATCTGATCGCCAGGGACGATATCGACGTGGTTCTGATCTCAGCGAATAACAACCAGCATCTGAAACTGGTAAAGATGGCAGCGGAAGCCAAAAAGGATATTATCTGTGAGAAACCGATCGCCCTGTCCATTCCGGATCTGGAGGAGATGGAGCGCGTGGTCGCCGAGAACGGCGTAAAGTTTACCGTTCATCAGCAGAGACGGTTTGATCCGGATTACCGCACCATCAAAGAAGTGTTCGATTCCGGCGAACTGGGCGATATCTTTACGGTACAGACCGGTCTCTACGGTTATAACGGAAATATGCATGACTGGCATATTTACCCGGAGCAGGGCGGCGGCATGATGTATGACTGGGGCGTTCATCTCATCGATCAGATGCTCTGGATGATCCCCGGAAAGATCACATCCGTGTTCGCGGACGTGCGCAATGTGATTAATGAGCAGGTCGACGATTATTTTAAAGTTCTGCTGATGTTTGAGAACGGCATCACCGCGGAGGTGGAGCTGGGCACGTATTTCCTGAAGGATGAGAAAAAGTGGTTTGAACGTCACTGGTTTGTCGGCGGCAACAAAGGATCTGCGTATGTGGATGGTTTTGAGCCGGTCGGCAAGGTGGTTCACACGGCAACATTATTAAAGAATGCCGGAACCGGGAGAACCATGACGGCGGCCGGTCCCACCCGTTCCTTCGGACCGCCGCGCGAGGGCCTGATCCTGAGCGAAGACCTGAAGCCGGCGCAGACCACCCATCGGATGTATTTTGAAAACTATGTGAAGGCTTATCACGGAGAAGAGGATTTCCTTGTAAAGATTCCGGAAGTGAAGCGCGTGCTTAAGGTCATGGATGCGGCGCGGCTTTCGGCGAAGACCAGAAAATCCGTCGATTTTGAATAAGAATCGTTACATGTCGAGTGTCTGGCGCAAAGGAAGCGACTTCATGTCGTTTCCTGTAACTGAGAATCACATCGTGTCGCAGCTCCGTGACACAGCGGGGCTGCAAGATAAAAGACAAGGAGGAAGTTATGTCAAGGATTAAAACCTGTGTCAGCTTATACAGCTTACAGGATGAATACTTAAATAAACGAATGACGTTGAGAGAAATTGTGAAGTTTTTAAAAGATAACGGAGTGGAAGGTATCGAGATCCTGCCGGATCAGATGATCCACGGCGCGCCGGATCCTTCCGAGGATACATTTGCGGAGTGGGATTCGATTCTGGAGGAGACAGGCATGACTCCGGTAATCGCGGACGTATTCTTAAACACGAATCTTTATGATAACCGCATACTGACGAAAAAAGAATGTGTGGATCTGCTGACCCGTGAAATCAGGATGACAAGCCGTCTTGGGATCAAACTGATCCGCCTGGTGTCGATGACACCGGCCTGGGTGCTGGAGCCGCTGGTTCCGGTGTTGGAAAAGTATGAGATGACTATCACGCTCGAAATCCATGCCGGCATGGCCTTTGATATTCCGCAGACACAGGCGTTTATCGAGGAGATGAAACGTCTGAACTGTCCGTACATCGGTCTGACGATCGACACCGGTATTTTCTGTCGGAAGCTGCCTCGTGTTGTCGCGAATTATAATATCTCCATCGGAAGCAACCCGGCGCTCTATGATTATGTAAATGAGCGGTTTGCCGAGGGCACGGACATGAAACAGTATTTTGCCGCAAAGGGTGGCTGGCCGGATGATTTCAAAGCCCTCGTAAAAAATGAGCCGGACAATTTCTTTGCGCACACGTCGGACGGATATGAGAATCTTCCGTACTCAGTGCTGGATGAATATATGCCATATATAAAACATTTTCACTTTAAACTCTTTGAGATGACCGAGGAAGGCGTCGAGTATTCCATGGATTACAGAGGATTGCTCGAATATCTCCACGAAAAAGAGTATGACGGCTATGTTTCCACCGAATATGAGGGAAATCGTTTTACGATCGCCGGTCAGCCCATGCGGGAGAAGGAGCAGGTGCTGGCTCACCAGGCATATATTCGCAAGTGCTTAAAAGAGATTCAGGGATAGGAGGTTCGCAGGATGTTTGACAATAATGTATATATTGATAACACTTTAAAAAATGTAGTTGAAAACGATCAGACAGTCGGTTATGAGATGCAGACGAATATTACCTATTACCGCGGCATCCCCATGTCCATGATCGTGAAGGTGGAAGTGAAGGAAGACGGACAGGATGTACCCCGCGATGATATCCGCATTTCGGTGGATTACGATGACTGGTTTACACTGGAGGAGGCGAGAACGGCCGTCAACCATAAATGGGAGTACGGAGAACCGCTTTACGTCCGCGTGCTGAAGGACGGCGGTCTGGCCGCGGGAACACATGAGATGGTTCTGACGGAGGCGATCCGGACTGCGTATATTCCGACTCCGCTGGAGGGAGTTAAGGCTTTTACGGTAACCATCTGAGGATGAAAACATGAAAAATTTGAGAACAGTGGCAATGATGGAAAAAAGAATGTGCCTGGCAATATGCCGGTCACGGATCGTATGACCAGGATGGGAGAAAGATCATGAAAAAATATGCGTTTGGCGTAGATATCGGCGGCACCACCGTAAAGATGGGGCTGTTCGAGACGGACGGAACTCTCTGTGATACCTGGGAGATCAAAACCAGAACCGAAAACGGCGGCGCTGAGATTCCGGGAGATATCGCTGCCAGTATCATGGAAAAGCTGGAAACGGCAGGCATTGCGCCGAGTCAGGTCGAAGGAGTCGGCATGGGTGTCCCCGGACCGGTAGGTGCGGACGGAACGGTCTTCAAATGTGTGAATCTGGGCTGGGATGTTTTCAACGTGGAACAGACGATGCAGACTCTGACCGGATTCCGCACAAAAGCGGGAAACGACGCGAATGTGGCAGCCCTCGGTGAAATGTGGATGGGCGGCGGCAAGGGATATGAAAATCTTGTCATGGTTACGCTTGGGACCGGCGTCGGCGGCGGTGTGATCTTAAACGGAAAAATCGTCCCGGGATTCAACGGCGCGGCCGGCGAGATCGGTCATATGCATGCCAGAGATGACGAACCGGAAACCTGCGGCTGCGGAAACCACGGCTGTCTCGAACAGTATGCCTCCGCCAACGGCGTGGCGCGCATGGCAAAGATATACCTGAAAGAACACCGGGAGAAAAGCGTGCTGCGCAGCCTGAACAGGGACGCGATCACATCGAAGGATGTCTTCGACGCGGCAAAGGATCGCGACGCGGCGGCATTGGAGATTGTGGACGAGTTTGGCAGAACTCTCGGGAAAGCTCTGGCCCAGATTTCCTGTGTGATGAATCCGCAGGCCTTTGTGATCGGCGGCGGCATGGCCAAAGCAGGCGATATCGTGATCGAAGTGGTACGCAGGTATTTCGTGGAATACGCGTTTCACGCGGCCCGGGGCACTCTGTTTACGCTGGCCACACTCGGCAATAACGCCGGTATCTACGGCGGAGTCCGGATGATACTGGATGACTGATTTTATACAGCTAATCTCTTTTATTGAAAACCCTTTATTTACGCGCAACCCCTCTTTTTTCAGAGGGGCTGTTCGTTTTTGACTAGGCAGACATGCCCCGCAAGGGTGTGTCTGTCTGATCGTTACTGTTCACAGGCAGCCTGCCTGTGAACGTAACGCGCTCCGCGGGATGCACACAAAATGCTAAAAACCAGCATTTTGGCGCTGGCTCGCAGCCACTCAGCGGTGTGAGTGGCTGACGAGTGAACTGTAACTCTGACCTCGTTTTTAGAACAGGAGTGTTTTATAGTGGATTGCAGATGTAGTCTTCCGTATGGTATACTACGTGCGTGGACAGAGGATATTCACGATTATTTGTGCTGTCAACTGAAGGGCGGCGGAATGGAGATTTTTATGGAAATTAATTTACAGATGAAATATCAGAATTTACGGAACTACATCCGGCAGGCCGGCAGCGTGGCCGTCGCCTTTTCCGGCGGCGTGGACTCCACGTTTCTGCTGCGCGTCGCACATGATGTGCTGGGGGACCGCGTTGTTGCCGTCACTGCGCAATCCTGTTCCTTCCCGGAGCGCGAGATGAGTGAAGCCGTGGATTTCTGCGCGAAACATGAGATTGCGCACGTCATATGTGAGTCGGAGGAACTGGAGATCGAGGGCTTCCGTCAGAACCCGACAAACCGCTGTTACCTGTGCAAGCATGAACTGTTTGAGAAAATATGGGCGATTGCGCGGGACCGGGGGCTTCGCACGGTGATGGAGGGCTCCAATCTGGATGATGACGGCGACTACCGTCCGGGTCTGCAGGCTGTAAAGGAACTGGGAGTCTTAAGTCCCCTGCGTTATGCCGGACTGTCAAAGGCAGAGATCCGGGGGCTTTCAAAAGAACTGGGACTTCCCACCTGGGACAAACCGTCCTTTGCCTGTCTGTCCTCCCGTTTCGTGTACGGGGAGACGATCACTGAGGAAAAACTGGGAATGGTGGACCGGGCGGAGCAGCTTCTGCTCGATCTGGGCTTTCATCAGGTGCGTGTCCGGATTCACGGGACGATCGCGCGGATTGAGATTGAACCGGCAGAGTTTGAAAAGCTGATGGCAGAGGATATCCGGGAAACAGTTTACCGTCAGTTGCAATCGTTTGGATTTTCCTATGTCACCATGGATCTGATGGGATATCGGACGGGGAGTATGAATGAGATATTATAAAAACAGAATAAAAATTGAAGCTGTCCGTCTGTATATAGAGCCGGGAGGTTGACGGTAAAAGTAAATTTTGTGTGTCAAATCGCTGGTTTAGCATATTCCTTGAATCGTATCTTATCTTTTTGGACTGAAATCGTATTTTAATTCTTTTCATACTTTACTTTCATGCTTCATTTATTTATAATAGTAGTGTGAAAGGAAGTGATTGCGTGACGCAGCATGAGTTATTGGATACCGCATTGGAAAAGTACAATGGTATCCTTCGGACTTCACAGGTTGTGGACATGGGGATTTCAAAGCCGGTTTTTTATGATTATGTGAAATTGAAAGAGTTAAGACAGGCGGCACATGGAATTTATGTTTCAGATGACAGTTGGACGGATACATTGTATCTGCTCCATTTACGATATGGTCAGCTTGTTTTTTCCCATGAAACAGCCCTGTTCTTTCATGACCTGACAGACCGGGAACCGTTCCCATATTCAGCCACGGTAAAAAGAGGTTATAATGCCAGCGGTCTGAAAGGAGAAGGCGTCTCGGTATATACGGTAAAAAAGGAATTGCATGGGATTGGGGTTACATCCCTGAAAACATCATTTGGGCATTCGGTTCCCGTTTACGATATGGAACGCACCATCTGTGACCTGGTCCGCAGCAGGAACCATATCGAAATTCAGACATACCAGGATGCGCTGAAGCAATATGCCCGACGCAAAGATAAGAATCTTAGGGATTTAATGAATTATGCCCAGATGTTCCGGGTTGAAAAGATTTTAAGGCAGTATTTGGATGTGCTTCTATGATTAAGACATCAAAGCAGTTAAAAGACCTGATCCGCAACCTGTCAAAGAAGAAATCAGCAGATGCACAGGTTCTGATGAGAAATTATATGATGGAACGATTCCTCGAACGGATTTTCCTTTCCGAGTACAGGGACAAATTCATTTTAAAAGGCGGGATGCTGGTCGCTGCCATGGTGGGTCTGGATGCACGTTCAACGATGGATTTGGATGCAACCGTAAGAGGAGCAACTTTGAACAGGGAGACGATTGAGAAAATCATTGACGGGATTCTCCTGGCTCCGGTCGTTGACGGCGTGAGCTTTCAGGTAAAAAGTATTTCCGACATCATGGACGAAGCAGAATATCCCGGCGTGAGGGTAAGCATGTCTGCGGCTTTTGACGGGACAGTGACTCCGATTAAGATTGACATATCAACCGGGGATGTCATTACACCCGGAGCGGTTCAGTACCATTTTAAACTGATGCTAGAAGACCGCTCGATCTCATTGTGGGCGTACAATCTGGAAACTGTCCTGGCTGAAAAGCTGGAAAGTGCCATTTCCAGGGCGACCACCAACACCCGCATGAGGGATTTCTATGATATTTACATATTGAGCAGGATGTATCAGGATACGTTGGACGCAGATACGATCCGGCAGGCATTAGCCGCTACAAGCCATAAGCGCCAGTCGGAACATATGCTTCTGGAGGGAGATGAAATCCTGAAGGAAGTGGAAGCAAGCCCTGTCATGCAGAAATTATGGGAATCTTATCAGAAGAAATTTTCATACGCATCAGATATTAGATGGCCAGATGTGATGTCGGCTGTCCGGAATTTGTACGGCATGACAAAGTGACAGCTTGCGATTTCTTACCGTAATTTTGAATCTGCATCCCTGACTTAAAAGCGAAACAGACAAAAACGGGCAGGCACAGGGTGAATCCTTTGCCTGCCCTGATTTGGGATTTAGTTCCCTGATGTAGATTTAGATTTCTTATTTTGATAGTTTGGTCGAGTAGACAAACCCCGTAAGGGGTATGTCTACTCGACCGATGGTTTATACCAGAATCTGATCGGCGTACAAAATCCTGTTGACATTCGAAATTGATAGTGTTAGTATAAAGAACGTTATAAGACAAAATCATTGAGCAAAAAGAGTACTTTTATGTGCTGCGCCACAGAGAGCCGGAGCTGCTGAGATTCCGGCACGCAAGTATAAAAGGAATGGGTTTGTGAGATGCTTCCGCGAAATTACGGAGTAGCGGATGCCGTGTCCTCACGTTACAGAGGAAAGATATAGAAGCGGATATAATGTTTTCTGCATGACTCACCGGCGGATATTCTCGCTTTGCCGGGGCAGATCCTGCGTGGTCAGGGAATGACACATGACGACTCCTTCTGTATCGGATGAGGTTGCAGGAATATTCTGCCGGATGATTCTGCAATGAACAAGGGTGGCACCACGATGATTCGTCCCTGACTGTGATTGATTTACAGTCAGGGCTTTTTTGTTTCATATATACGGAAAGGACATAAACGATGAAACGAATTCGAAGGGTATATAAAAAAACGGTCAGCATTGTCCGGGAGACGCCGATCGAGATGTATGAGAATATGGTCGGCGGCCGGAAAGGTTTTCTGCTGGAAAGCTATGACAAAAATTATGACACGTTCACGATTTTCGGGGCGGATCCGGAGGAGATCATTACTTCGAGGGGGCATGCGCTCGTCATCACGGGGGCGGACGGCTCTGTCGAAGTCCGGGAGGGGAATCCCCATGAGCGCCTGAAGGAATATTACGATGAGTTTGAGATACGTCAGGACAATCACGAGCTTTCCTTTACCGGCGGCCTGGTCGGAAACCTCGGTTATGATTACATCCGTTACACGGAGGTGCTCCCGGATGAGAATCCGGACGACATCGGCATTGAGACGATCCAGATGATGCTGATGACGCGTTTTATCGTGGTGGATCATCTCTCGGAGACGATGACGGCGGTCGTCCTGGAAGAAGATTCCGAGGCGGGCAGGGAACGGGCGCTGGCCGAAGCCGCGCGGATGCTGGATGCGGCGCGGACGGATGTGCCGGAAAATCACAGAGACGGCGCGTTCATCCGGGATGGAAAGATTATCCACAAAACAGATACGCTTGAGGAGTATGGTGAAAAGGTGGAGCGGATCCGGCATTATATCCGTGAGGGACATATTTTCCAGACCGTGCTGTCACAGCGCTGGACGATCGAGACCGGTCAGGATGGATTTACGCTGTATAAGCATCTGCGCGAGATCAATCCGTCGCCGTATCTGTACTATTATAATTACGGCGATTTCGAGGTGATCGGCAGCTCGCCGGAGATGATTGTGAAACAGCAGGGAGACCGTGTGTTTACCTGCCCGATCGCGGGGAGCCGTCCGCGCGGTAAATCGAAGGAGGAGGATCTGGCTCTGACGGAGGAGCTTCTGGCGGATGAGAAGGAACTGGCGGAGCATGTGATGCTGGTAGATCTCGCCCGCAATGACATGGGGCGTATCTCGGAGTTCGGCACCGTGAAGCTCATGGAATTCATGAAGGTACAGTATTATTCTCATGTGATGCACATCGTCTCTCTGGTGGAGGGACGGAAAAAGGGCGTATACCATCCGCTGGATCTGGTGGCTTCCTTCCTGCCGGCGGGAACCTTAAGCGGTGCGCCGAAGATCCGCGCGATGGAGATCATTGATGAGCTGGAGACCACCCGCCGCGGTCTGTACGGCGGCGCAACCGGGTATGTGGATTTCTCCGGAGACATGGATTTCTGCATCACCATACGCACGATGATCAAACAGGGAAATAAGGTATATCTGCAGGCGGGCGCCGGTATTGTCGCTGATTCTGTTCCGGAGAAGGAATATCAGGAATGCTGCAACAAGGTGATGGCACTCGCGAAAACGCTTGTGACGGAGGAAAACTTATGATCTTACTGATTGATAATTACGACTCATTCACCTATAATCTATATCAGTTTATGGGGATATTTACCGATGACATTACCGTCGTCCGGAATGATAAGATTACCGTTGAGGAGATTCGGCAGATGAAGCCGGAGCGGATCGTCCTCTCGCCGGGACCGAAGAGTCCGAAGGAGGCGGGCATCTGTCTGGATGTGATCCGGGAGTTTTATGACAGGCTGCCGATCCTCGGCATCTGCCTCGGCCATCAGAGCATCGGCGAGGCGCTGGGCGGAACGGTTTCCTACGCGAAGAAGATTTTTCACGGGAAACAGTCCACGATCCGGCATTCCGGCACGGGAATTTTTGAGGGCGTGCCATCGCCTCTGAAGGTGGCGAGATATCATTCACTTGCCGTGCAGAAGGAAGGGCTCCCGGACTGCCTGGAGATTCTGGCGGAGACGGATGACGGGGAGATCATGGCAATCAAACACAGGGATTATCCGGTGTACGGGATGCAGTTTCACCCGGAGTCGATCTATACGGAGCACGGGAAGAAAATACTGGAGATGTTTCTAAACATACTATGAAAGTGTCGTCAATAGACAGACAGATGGACATGCTTGCATGGCCAGATGGCTGGATATTCGACGACCAGGACGGTATGAGTATGTAGGCCGATAGGCCGGAATACGAATACCGGCGGCGATTGCGGGAGTGCGTAGCACGGAGCAATCGACTTTCATAGATCGTAAAAAATAACAGGGAGAGTGCGAAATATGATACTTGATAAAATCGTAGAAGACAAGAAAATCCGGCTGCCGCAGCACAAGGCGAATATTTCTCCGGCGGAAATACGTAGACTGGCGGAGGCTTACGACGGATCTTCGCCCGATTTCCTGGAAGCACTTCGCAAACCCGGGATTTCCATCATCGGCGAGTTTAAGAAGGCTTCGCCGAGCCTCGGGAATATTCATAGCAAGATCGACCTGACAGACCGGATTGACGAGTACAACGCGTCCGTGGACTGTATCTCCTGTCTGACGGAGGAGGATCATTTCCTCGGAAATGTTGATTTTCTGAAGCAGATTCGCGGGATTTCCCCGCTGCCGATCCTGCGGAAGGACTTCATGATCGACGAATATCAGTTTTATGAGGCAAAGGCCATCGGCGCGAACGCCATCCTGCTGATCACGGGGATCCTGGATGATGTGCAGCTGCGGGATTTTTATCAGCTGACATCAGAGCTCGGACTTGACGCCTTGTTTGAGGCGCATGACGAGGAACAGATGGACCGCGCGCTGAACTGCGGCGCGAAGATCGTCGGGGTGAACAACCGCGATCTTCGGGATTTTACGATTCATCTGGAGACGACAAAGGTACTCTCAAAAATGGTGCCGGAAGACCGCGTCTTTGTGGCGGAGAGCGGTATCGTGGCAGATGCGGACGTGGAATTTCTCGCGGAATGCCGGGTGGACGCTTTCCTGATCGGCCGGGCGTTTATGGAGTCGGAGAATCCGAAGGCACTCGCGCAGCATTGGAAGGAAGTGTATGGCCGGCAGAAATTTCTAAGCTAATATGGTGCCGCTGGCATGAGCGGTGCGGAATGGAGATTACTATGTCAGTACAAATTAAAATCTGCGGTCTGAGCCGTCCGGAGGATATCCGGGCCGTCAACGACCTGAAACCGGATTATGCCGGATTTGTCTTTTATAAAAAAAGTAAACGGAATATCCGCTTTATAACAGCCCGGGAGCTGCTTCGACTCCTGGATCCGCAGATCAGATCCGTCGCGGTCTGCGTGAGTCCGACCATGGAATTTATTCATGAACTATCCGGATTCGGTTTTGACCGGATTCAGATTCACGGTGAAATCACGCCGGAAATTCTGGATCAGATACAGACGTCGGTGTGGCAGGCGGTGAATTTAAAAAATATTCCGCACCCCGGCGGAACGTTTTCGGCGGGCCGACATGCAGCACCCGGCACGGTGCAGGCGGACGGGATCGGGGATCTCATCTGCCGTCATCCGAAGATCTGCGGCTATGTCATTGACGGCGCCGATTACGGCGGCGGAAAGACTTTCGGCTGGGAGAAGGAAAATGAGCTTGCATCATCGACGGCCGACGTGATCCGGGACGCCCTGCACGGGAAGCAGTTTATCCTGGCGGGCGGACTGAACGCTGAGAATGTGCAGACCGGTATCCGCCTGTTCCGCCCCGACGTGGTGGACGTCAGCAGCGGTGTGGAGAAGGACAATCACAAGGACAGAGCTCTCATGAAGCAGTTTATTAAAATGGCAAGAGAGCAGTAAATAAAAATGGAGAAGAACAATGTTTTCAGCATGACCCCGCAGTAAATGCCCTCGCTTCGCCGGGACAGACCCCTGTGTGGTCGGGAAATGACATGTAACGATATCTAAACCATAAATACATTGCAGTAGAAAGGTGAGAGTACGATGAAAAATGAAAAAGCATATTACGGCGAATACGGCGGACAGTTTGTCGCCGAATCCCTGATGTCTACACTGGAGGAGATCGACCGTGAGTTTGAGGCGGCGATCCGCGATCCTCAGTTTATGGCAGAGTATCACTATTATCTGAAGCAGTATGTGGGCCGGGAGACGCCGCTCTACTATGCAGAGCGTCTCAGCGAAAAATACGGCACAAAGATTTATCTGAAACGGGAGGATTTAAACCACACCGGCGCGCACAAGATTAACAATGTGCTCGGCCAGATCCTGCTGGCGCGGCGCATGGGCAAGAAAAAGATTATTGCCGAGACCGGCGCGGGGCAGCACGGCGTGGCGGCGGCGACCGGCGCGGCGCTGTTCGGCATGGAGTGTACGGTCTATATGGGACAGGAGGATGTGAAACGGCAGGCGCTGAACGTGATGCGCATGGAGATGCTGGGCGCGAAGGTCGTATCTGTTGTGTCCGGCAGCAATACCTTAAAGGATGCGACGAACGAAGCGATCCGCACCTGGGCGAAGACGGCCGAGGATACCTTCTATATCATCGGTTCCGCGGTCGGCCCCTATCCCTATCCGAAGATGGTGAAGGAGTTTCAGTCGGTAATCAGCCGCGAGGCGAAGCGGCAGCACATCGAGGTCGAAGGCAGGCTGCCGGATGTCGTGATGGCCTGTGTCGGCGGCGGCTCCAATGCGATCGGTATGTTCGCGGATTTTATCGACGAGAAGGATGTGGAACTGATCGGCGTGGAGGCTGCCGGGAAGGGCATTGACACGAAGGAGCATGCGGCATCCATGGCCAGAGGCATCCCCGGCATCCTTCACGGAAGCCGTTCCTATCTGCTGCAGGATGAGGACGGAAATATCTGCCTGGCTCATTCCATCTCCGCCGGACTGGATTACCCGGGCGTCGGCCCGGAGCACGCGTATCTGCATGACACCGGCAGGGCGCAGTATGTACCGATCACGGACACGGAGGCGATGGACGCGCTGATGGAGCTGACGCAGATGGAGGGCATCATCCCTGCGATCGAGAGTGCGCACGCCATGGCCTACGCGTTCAAAAAAGCGAAGGAGATGACCATGAATCAGTCCATGATCATCTGCCTGTCCGGACGGGGAGACAAAGATGTAAACACGATTTCCGACTATCTGGCCGGAAAGGGTTATCTGAATTAGGAGGAACCGTGATGAACAGAATCGAAGCAAAATTAGCACAGTTAAAAGAAAAAAATGAGAAAGCATTTATCACCTATATCACCGCCGGACTTCCGGATCTGCCGCGCTGCGGACAGCTGATCCACACGCTGGAGGAGGCGGGACTGGACATTCTGGAACTGGGAGTTCCCTTTTCGGATCCGATTGCGGACGGCCCCGTCATCCAGGACGCATCCTATCGCTCCATCCAGAAGGGCACCACATTGAAAAAGACCTTTGATCTGGTCGAACAGGTGCGCGGGGAGGGCGTTGCCATGCCGATCGTTTTCATGATGTATTACAATACCATCACCTATTACGGCGTGGAGGCGTTCATCGCGAAATGCGCCGAGGTCGGTGTGGACGGACTGATCGTACCGGATCTCCCCATGGAGGAGCAGAGTACGGTGAAGGAGCTCCTCGGCGATCGCGATGAGACGATCCTGCTGCAGTTGGTGGCGCCGGTTTCCGCAAAACGGATTCCCCAGATTCTGGACGGCGCGCGGGGATTTGTCTACTGCGTTTCCGCCATGGGCGTCACTGGACAGAGCGGTCAGTATCACAGGGAAATCCTCTCCTATCTGCAGGATGTAAAGGATCAGTCGCCGATCCCGGTTATGATGGGATTCGGAATCACCTCCGCGGAGGATGTGGCTCCCATGCGTGAGATCATCGACGGCGCAATCGTCGGCTCACATTTTATCAAACTGATGGAGGCCAATGATTACGACCTGAATGTCGCCGGGGAGTACGTATCGACATTTAAGAAAAATTTTTAGGGGTCAGACCCCATGAATTTTTTGTGAACTTTTTAGGAACAGACCCCATGGAACACAGATCCCGGAAGCAGACTGAGGAAATACTGACGCCCGGGATCGATTTCCAGAAAATCAAAAATGTTAATGGAGGGAATCATCTTGATAAAAGAAGCAATTATCAAAATCGTTTGTAAAGAGGATCTCACCTATGACGAAGCATACGCCGTCATGAACGAGATCATGAGCGGAGAGACCACGCAGACACAGAACGCCGCTTTTCTGGCGGCTCTCTCCACCAAGAGCACCACAATGGAGACGCAGGATGAGATCGCGGGCTGCGCGGCGGCCATGCGGGATCACGCGCTGCCCATCGACGGCGGAGACATGGACACCTTTGAGATCGTCGGTACCGGCGGGGACGGCGCGCAGAGCTTCAATATTTCCACGACCGCTGCTTTTGTCGCGGCGGCGGGGGGCATGAAGGTCGCCAAGCACGGCAACCGGGCGGCGTCCTCCAAATCCGGAGCTACAGAGTGCCTGGAAGGGCTCGGCGTGAATGTGAACCAGGAGCCGGAGAAGTGTCTGGAACTGCTGGATAAAACGGGCTTCTGCTATTTCTTCGCGCAGAAATATCACGCATCCATGAAATACGTGGGCGCGATCCGAAAGGAGCTCGGTTTCCGCACAGTGTTTAATGTCCTCGGCCCACTGACGAATCCGATCCATCCGAAGCGTCAGCTGACGGGCGTGTATGACATCGCCCTTGTGGAGCCGATCGCCAGAGTTCTCTACAGCCTCGGAGTGCGAAACGGCATGATCGTTCACGGCAGAGAACGGCTGGATGAGATTTCCGCCTGCGGTCCGACGTTCGTGTGTGAGTTCCGTGACGGCACGTATAAGACCTATGATATCTGCCCGGAGGACTTCGGCCTGACATCCTGCAAACCGGAGGATCTGCGCGGCGGTACCGGGGAGGAGAACGCCCGCATCACCCGTGCGGTCTTAAGCGGAATCGATCGCGGCCCGAAGCGGACGACAGTGCTGCTGAACGCGGGCGCCGCCCTCTATGTCGGAGAGAAGGCCGCGACGCTTGCGGACGGCGTCGCGCTGGCCGCGGAGCTGATCGACAGCGGCAAAGCGATGGAGACGCTGGAGAAGGTGATCGAGATTTCGAATCAATAATATAAAATCTGTTTCATGAGTGCTTTTGAATTGACATTCGTAAAAGGCATATGCTATTGTCTTAGCAGAAGGATGACCTGCCGGACGCAAAAGGGAAAGGAGGAGACAGCTTGTGGGAATCTATTTAAATCCCGGATACACGGGTTTTGAGGAAATCAGAAGAGATGTTTATGTTGATAAAACAGGATTGATTTCTTATATGAATACCCTGATAGGTAAGCCTAAGCCTTTGGTAAGTTTTAGCAGACCAAGACGCTTTGGAAAGTCTTTTGACGTAAATATGCTGTGTGCTTATTATGATTTAAGCTGCGATTCCAGGTTCCTTTTTGAAGATCTTGAAATTTCAAAAAATGAGAGTTTCAGGAAACACCTGAATCGGTATAATGTTATATCTTTTGATGTGACTGGTTTTGCTCCTGATTCAAAAGGTAATGAAACTGATATTATTTCAAATATACGGAACACTCTTTTGAAAGAAGTAAGAGAAGCGTTCCCTGACATTGTTGATGAGAATGAAAATAATCTGGGCAGGGCATTGTATGCGGCAGTGTCGAAAGGAAATGAAAAATTTATATTTATAATAGATGAATGGGATGCGTTGTTTCGAGAATATAAGGATAATAACCAGCTTCAGAAGGACTATATTATATTTCTGAGAAGCCTCTTTAAAAACAGAGATTTGACTTCAAAGACAATCGCAGCAGCGTACATGACCGGTATTCTCCCAATAAAAAAATATGGTACAGAATCAGCGCTGACTGATTTTCGGGAGTTCACCATGGCAGCACCTGATGTGTTGGCACCATATGTCGGATTTACTGAACGAGAAGTTCTGGATTTGTGTGGTAAGAATCATCTGGATTTTGAAGAGATAAAGTCCTGGTATGATGGATATTCCTTTGATAATGTCGGGTCAGTGTACAGTCCAAATTCCGTCATGCAGGCGATTGAAAGAAAAGCTCTGAGAAATTATTGGACGGCATCTGAAACATACGAATCGCTGGCGGCATATATCGGAATGGATTATAAAGGATTAAAAAAAGATATTATCAGAATGCTTGGCGGCGAAGCTGTCAGGGTTCGGATTAGTAAGTTTCAAAACGATATGACATCCTTTAAAAGTAAAGACGATGTACTCACGCTTTTAATCCATCTGGGTTATTTGAGTTATGATGCTGAGACAAAGACGGTTGTAATCCCGAATCAGGAAGTCGCAGATGTGTTTGGTGATGCAGTCGATGGAGAGGGATGGGAAGAAATAGGAGAACATTTTAATCATGAGGAGGTATCATATATGCCATTGCCACAGAAAATAGATACTGTTTACACTACGGATTATATTTACAGTCTGCCGGACGGACAGCGCGCGGAACTGATTGACGGTCAGATTTTCGATATGGCGCCGCCTAAGACACAGCATCAGCGTATTGCAACAAGGTTGTCTGCCGAAATAGTACAGTATATTCAGAAAAAAGGCGGTACATGTGAAGTGTTTTCCGCTCCCTTTGCTGTTTTTCTGAATGCGGATGACAGGACGTATGTCGAGCCGGACATCTCGGTCATCTGTAACCCCGACAAGCTGAACGAGAAGGGCTGCAACGGAGCGCCGGACTGGGTTATTGAGATTGTTTCCCCGGGCAGCCGGCATATGGATTACATGGTCAAGCTGTTCAAATACCGTTCGGCGGGCGTCCGGGAATACTGGATTGTGGATCCGGCAAAGAACCGCATTCAGGTATATAATTTTGAGCATGATGAGATGGAGGAATACACTTTCACGGATACGGTAAAATCCGGTATTTATGAAGATCTGAGTGTTGATTTTTCAGGGATTGCCATAACACTTTCATGAAGATTGAGAATATGGACTGTAAATAAAAAAGATAATGGCAGTGCGTTATGAATGCTGCCATTATCTTTTTCAGTCATGTGCTTCAGTTTGTCTTCCGGTTGATATACTCGGTCTTGTATTTCGAATAGATAATCTTCTGGCTGCTGTACAGCCCGTAATACCCCGACATCATATAACTCAGCGCGATGGCGATGAGATAATAGGGCATCCCCTCAAACCCGAACAGCTCGAAGCAGATCAGAAGCGCCGTGATCGGACTGTTGGTGACGCCGCAGAAGACGGCACCCATGCCGACGGCCGCGCACAGCGACGGGGAGAATCCGACCAGACTGCCGAAGAGGCAGCCGAAGGTCGCTCCGACGCAGAAGGTGGGGACGATCTCGCCGCCTTTATATCCCGCGGCGAGCGTGGCTGCGGTGAAGATCATTTTCAGCAGAAATGCGAGTGGAAATACGTTTTCCGTTGAAAAACACTGAGCGATCAGACTCATGCCGGTGCCGTTGTAATCCTGACTGCTGATCAGACTCAAGCCGATGCCGCTGTAATCCTGACTGCTGATCAGGCTCATGCCGGCACCGCCGCTGTTCAGGATGCCGACCAGCAGAGTCAGCGCGATGACGATGCCGCCGCCGGCAGCGGCGCGCAGATAGGCGTTTTTGAAAAATCGTTTGTAGAACCGTTCTGCCGAGTGCAGGATCACGCAGAACAGGATGCTGACCAGCGCGCATAAGACGGAAAGGATGCCGATCAGGACGGCCGTCTTCGGCGAAAACGCCGGGAGTGCGCCCAGTTCAAAGCTCTCCGGAACAGCGCCGCAGGAAACGGCGATCCCGTGGGCGACCAGCGCCGCGATGACGCAGGGAACCAGAGCAGAGTAATGCATGATGCCGACGCTGACCACCTCCATGGAAAAGAAGGCGGCGGCCAGAGGCGTGCCGAACAGAGCCGAAAAGGCGGCGCTCATGCCGCACATGATCATGGTGTGCTGATCCTTCTCGTCAAAACGAAACAGCTTTCCCAGGGCGTTTCCGATGCTTCCGCCCAGCTGCAGAGCCGCCCCCTCGCGTCCGGCGGAACCTCCGAATAAATGCGTGATCAGTGTGGAGACAAAGATCAGCGGCGCCATCCGGAGCGGGATGTTCTCGTTCGAGTGGATGGCGGATAAAACCAGATTAGTCCCGGCGTCCTTCTCATTGTGAAGCAGATGGTATAATCCCACAATGGCGAGCCCGCCTCCCGGCAGAAAGAAGATCAGCCAGGGATACTGCGCGCGCCAGCCGGTCACAATGTCCATGCCGTAATAGAAGGCGATCCCGACAAAACCGATGAGGATCCCGGAGAGAACGGCAAACAGGATCCATTTCAGGGATGCCGTCAACTGATATTTATAATTTTGTATAAAGCTTCTGACTGATTCGATCATATGATTTTACCGATGACATTTTTCTACAGTGTTTCTGCGTTCTGATATAATTCCCGGCGCGTCTTTCCTTAAACATTTCATGTTACATTATTCTACAATATTATTGAATGATTTGACAATGATGATAATTAAATATTTACTGCTTTTTTCACTTCGACAACTGTTTCAGAAACAGGTAAACGCGCCGACTGGATATTTTTGTTGAAGTGTCAGGCAGAATGTTATAAACTATAGTTTAGAATACGATTGAGCGGAAATGTAACGACACATGATGTGGGGATATCAGCAGTCATTTGCCGGGTCATACTCGAAAAAGGAGGAATCAGCCATGCAAAAGAGATTTACGGTGACCGGTCTCTGTGTACCGGAGATGCATTATATGGTGGATTTAAGCGGACGGGTCAAACAGATTGTGTCTGAATATATCGAGCCGGGCATGTACTTTACCATTAACCGTGCGAGACAGTTCGGAAAAACGACGACGCTGTTTATGCTGGAAGAGGGGATGAAAGAGGATTACCTTGTGCTGAGCCTGAGCTTTGAGGCGGCGGATGATTTTTTTTCATCTAAACAAACACTGGCCGAAGGGTTGGTCAGGGTGATTTCGTCTAATCTGCGCAGGCAGGGGGTGGATAAAAGTATTCTGGAAGAATGGAAAGAGCCGGTTTCGGCAGATTTTCCCATGATGGATTTGGATGAAAAAATTACAAATCTGTGTCAAAACTGTGATAAAAAAATAGTTCTGATGATTGATGAGGTGGACAAGAGTTCTGATAATCAGCTCTTTCTTGCTTTCCTTGGTTTGTTGCGCACGAAATATCTTAACCGGCTGGCGGGAAAGGATACAACCTTCTGGTCCGTGATTCTGGCCGGTGTGTATGATATTAAAAACCTGAAGCAAAAAATTCATCCCGGTCAGGAATCAAAATATAACAGTCCATGGAACATTGCGGCTGACTTTAAGGTGGATATGAGCTTTTCCCCGAACGACATTGCTTCCATGCTGAGACAGTATGAGGAAGACTGGCACACCGGTATGGATATCGATCATATCAGTCAGCTCTTATATGATTACACTTCCGGCTATCCGTTTCTTGTCTCCAGACTTTGTCAGATTATGGCGGAAGGCATAAAGAAGGACAGCACAGAGCAGGAGAGAAAAAATGCCTGGGATGAGAAAGCGGTTCAGAGGGCGGTCAGCAGAATCTTAAGGGAGCCTAATATGCTTTTTGATGATATGAGCAAAAAGCTTAACGATAATCCGGGCTTAAAAGAGATGATTTACAGCATTTTGTTCCAGGGGGAAAAATATGTGTATGAGGCCGAAAACGACCGTATCCGTATCGGAGTGATGTTTGGCTTCCTGAAAGTGCGGGATGGGGCAGTCGCTGTCTCAAACCGGATTTTTGAGACGAAGCTGTATAATCTTTTTCTCTCCGAGGATCAGACAAACACCAGAATTTTTTCCGCAGCGGATATGGAGAAGAGCCAGTTTATCAAAGGCGGCTTTCTTCAGATGGATCTGGTTCTGCAGAAGTTTTGCGAGTATTTTGCTGATATTTACGCGGATGCGGATGGAAAATTCATTGAGGAAAACGGAAGAAGGATTTTTCTGATTTTCCTGAAACCGATTATAAACGGGAAAGGGAATTATTATATTGAAGCCCGGACGCGGAATATGAAACGCACGGATGTCGTCATTGACTACAGGGGAAAACAGTTTGTTCTGGAAATGAAGATTTACCGCGGTCAGGAATATAACCGGCGCGGCGAGGAGCAACTGCTGGAGTACATGGATTACTATCATTTACAGAAAGGGTATATGCTGAGCTTTAATTTCAATAAAAAGAAACAGACCGGTGTGAAGCAGATTGCGGTGGGAGACCGTGTGATTGTGGAGGCAGTAGTGTAAGGAATTTAACATCTCTGATTGAGCGCAAGCTGGCAAAACCCGCTGTTTTTCTCTCTTTGTTCATTGCAAGATATGACAAAATCGTTTATACTAAACCTGTATTGACGTAGGCTTACAATAAAAGAACGAAACAGACAGATGAAACAGTTTCCGTATACAGAACATACGGGATATACACGGGATACATTCGGGGATTTTTTATGCGGCGGAAAATACAGGATATCATCCGGGGCAAATTTGAATATGACAGGCCGTCTCTTTTTCTTGAGGAGGAGGGACTGCGTTTTTCTGTGGTGGAGCATGAGACATACAGCGGTTCTTTTCATCTGCGGAGCAGTACGGAGGATGCCATCCGCGGTCTGGTGACCTGCGAGCATCCGAATATGCGGATCCTGACGCCGGAGTTTGACGCCGCTCTGTCTGAGATCCGTTTTGAGTTTTCCGGTGAGATGGTAGAGGAGGGAGAGAATGAGACCGGCGTCTTTGTGGTTACGAGCAGCTCGGGCGAATATCTGTTCCCGTTCACCGCGCAGATCTCCAGACATTATCTTTCCACATCCATCGGGAAGATCAAGACGCTGAATGATTTTACGAATCTCTGCAGCCTGAACTGGGAGGAGGCGCTTGAGGTATTCCGCTCGCCCTTCTTTACGAACATTTTTCATAAGGACGCTGCGTACTATACGCTTCTGTATCGCGCTGTCACTCAGATCAAGAGCACGTCCCATGAGATGGAGGAGTTCCTGATCGCTGCGGAGAAAAAGAAACGGAGTGTGTTTTCTGTCCCGGATCCTGAGAAGACATATTATGTCAGAGACAGGTCCATCCATGTGTCCGTGGAGGTGAAAAAGTCTGAGTGGGGCTACTGCGATATCCGGATTTCCTGTGAGGACGATTTTATCCGGCTTGGGAAAAAACGGCTGCAGATGTATGATTTTTCCGGGAAACACACGGAGTTTGATATCCTGATACTTCCGGAGCATATGCATGCGGGCAGGAATTATGCCGTGATCTCGCTGGAAAACGCATTCCAGACAGAGCGGATCGTGCTTACCTGTATTTCCGGGAGCCGTCCGGCAGAACAGATGACGCTCCCCTGTGTCGGGAAAGAGGATGGGACTCAACACTCACCCTCACGGAAAAAACAGACCTGTTTTTATGATCTGGAGTGTTGCTATCTGTCTTATGGCCTGGGAGAGAAGACCGAGGCGGAGTGGATTCAGGAATCCACAGACATCATTCTGCAGGCTTCCAGGATGGAGCTGCAGAGCCGCTGGCTGCATCTGTTCCTGGCATATATTTGCTGGAAGGCCATGGATCTGACGCGGATGGAGGAGCTGCTGCGCACCATCCCGCGCAATTCCAGAAAGGCGCGGACGCCTCTGGGCGCCATGTATCTGTATCTGACAGTGCTGCTGAACGAGGCGGACGGGGAGGATGGAGACCGGCCGGAGGCTTTGTCCAGGATCCGTGAGATTCATACGCGGTACCGACGGCATCCGGCGGTAAACTGGATCCTGCTGCAGATGGATGATTCACTGACGCGCAATCCCATGCGTAAATATGAGACAATCAGCCGCTATATGAAGCAGAGCAGTCCGAGTCCGGTGTTCTATCTGGAGGCGGCGCGGCTTTTACAGAAGAATCCGGAGCTGTTGAACAGCCGGGATGAATTCGATCATCGCCTGATCGGGTGGATGTCGAGAAAGAACCTCATCACGCAGGAGCTTGGCCTGCGCATTCAGGGGATGGCGCAGGGAGAGCGCAGTTTTTCCGGAAGCTATTTCCGGGTGTTGTGCAAATGCTGTAAAAGGTTCGGCGATGAGGGTTATGTCAAGGCCATCTGTGTCTATCTGATCAATATGAACCGGTACGGAGAGGTTTATTTTCCGTGGTTTAAAAGAGGCGTCGAGCAGCATCTGAAGATTGCGGGGCTTTACGAGGCCTATCTCCTGTCGTGGAGCCGCTCCATGGGAGAACTTCCCATGGAGGTGATACGCTATTTTTCCATGAACAGCACACTGCCCGCCAGACGCAAAGCCATGCTGTTCGCCTACATCGTCCGAAACAGGGGCAGGCTGAAAAAGGACTGGCCGTCCTATATGGTCATGGTAAAAAACTTTGCCCTGGGAGAGCTGGCGAAGGGTCATATGAATGACGATCTGGCGATCATTTATGAAGAAATTCGCCGCGGAATGAAGCGGCATGAGTGGAATCAGGTCAGAGGGAATGCGGAATACTGCTACAAGATTAATGTTGACAAAACGGATTTTCTGGCGGTCAGGGTGTTTCAGGGCGGCGCGGACGCGGAAGCGAGGCGGATTCCTCTCAGCGACGGCTGCGCTTATATATACCTCTCTCAGCGGCCATATGTGATTCTTTTTGAGGACCGGAATGGTCTGCTGTATACAGGAAAAGACAGCTATCGGATGAACAAGATGCTCCCCGGGAATCATATCCGGGATGCCGTGTCTGAGGAAGGGTCTCCGGATGCGGGTGCATTGGCCCGCGGGGCGGCGGACGCGGAGGAGAGGCTCGGCCGCATAGCCGGTTCCATCAATGAGATGACGGAGCTGCTTCTGGAGGTGCGGGCACAGAGTCCGCAGGCAGTGGACTACGCGCAGCAGATTATGATCCGGATGCTTTTTACCGGATATTTCGGCGAAAAGCATGAGCAGGTGTTTCAGATTTTGCAGGATGACCCGGAGTCTGAGGAACTGGTTCTGGCTTATATCAGCATCCTCTGCTGCAGCCTGATGTTTCGTGATGACCCGCTCCGGGAGCCGGTGTATTGTTTCCTCGCGGAGCGCCTGCTGCAGAAAAAGAGCCTGAATGCGTTTGGACGCGCGGCCTTTTTGCGGTCGCATCTGACATATCACCAGGAAAAATACGAAGAACTGGCGGAACAGATCCTTCAGAGCTATCTGTTTGAGGGCATCTATTTTCCGTTTTTTGCAGACCTTCCGCTGCAGATTCGACGGAAATATTTTCTGATGGGGATTTATGTACTCTCCTGTAAGGACGAGCCGGGTAAATTGATTTACGCAGAGTTTCCGGACGGGACCAGGGAGCGCATGCAGGAAGTGCTTCCGGGGCTCTATACCTGGCCGCTTCGGATCCTTCCGGGAGAATCCTGCTCCTGGTGGATCGTGGATGTGAACGGCCGGTCGAGGCAGGGAGAAAACATACAGAACACACAGGTGGATCAGACGGTCTCGGATACCCGTTACGGAAGGCTTGGTCAGTTAAAGATCGGAAAGCAGGATGCGGGAGAGCAATACAACTACGCGGAAATGTGCGATATGGTGAACGCTCTGTTCAGACCGATCCGGGAGTAGAGCATGTCAGAAAAGAAAAAACTTTTTATTGGAATAGATCTGAATGATGAGAAGGCGATGGTCAGTTTTTTTTCTGAGGAGATGAAACGCCCCGAGACGGTCTCCACGGTGTCGGGTGAGGAGCGTTTTCAGATTCCGACGGCCGTTTTCTGTACCGGTCAGGGCAATTATTTTTACGGGGAAGAGGCCATAAAACGACAGAATCGGACGGACGGGAATTTTTTCTCAAACCTGTACGCGGAGGCTCTGGATCCGGAGCATGTCGCTTACCGCCGTATGCTGGTACAGTTTATCCGCCGCCTGATGAAATTCAGAGAACTGTTTGACCGAACGGGACGGGAGCCATATCTGGCTGTCTCGGTTCCCGGGATTACGGAACGCACGGTGGAGCTGTTCGATTATGTCAGGGAGGAGCTGGATCTTTTACCGGAGAATTTTCAGCTGATGGATACAGGGGAGAGCTTTTTCGCCTACGCTTATCACCAGGATGAATCCGTCTGTCAGCATGATCTGGCTCTGTTTGATTTTCGGGGAGACAGGATCTGTTCTTTCGTGCTTCACACGGACGGACACGGCGCCGTCAAGCGCGTGTCTCCCACGATCCGGCAATGGGAGCTTCCGGACTATCTGGCGGATCATGATTCCGGGAAGGATGAGTTTTTCTCAAATGTCGTCCGCGAGACGTTTCAGAAACGTGTGATATCCGGCGTGTTTTTTATCGGAGACGGTTTTGACGGCGGATGGATGCAGGAAACGCTTCGTGTGGTCGGACCCAACAAAAGAGTGTTTCAGGGTAAGAATCTATACACACTCGGAGCCTGCTATGCGGGATATCGGAATGTTGTGACAGCGGGATGGAATTATTATTATGACGGCCCGTATAAGCTGCGGGGAGAGATCTCCATGAAGGTCATGCGCGGCGGGGAGCCCGGTTTTCTCAGGCTGACGCAGCTCGGAGAGAACTGGTTTACACCGACCGGGACATATTTTTTCCTGTATGACGGCCATCCCTCCCTCGATGTATGGATTCGCGTCCGGCAGCGGATGAATGCCAGAATGGAGACCTTTGCGCTGGACTTCATGCCGGAGCGGGCGCCGCGGAGTATCCGGCTCGGTATCAGGGCTGTACCGGTCAGCGGAGAAGAGGTTCTGTTCCGCGTGTGGGACGACGGCTTCGGCGAACTGTTCGAATCCACGGGCCGTGTATGGGAATTCTCCATTTCACTGTAAGGAGGCTGTATGCTGCACTATATAGAAGGGAAAAAAGCGCAGAATCCATTTACCCATGAGAGTCTTCCGGTGCGTTTTTACACGATGGAGGAGCTCTGCTATTTTATGGAGAAAAATATGTATCTGATCGATGCATCCTGGCTGGGCGAGGATCTGTTTGCGTGGATGGAGGCCGAGCTGGATGAAAGTATCCTGGCTGCGCATCTGCGCTCCGCCCGCCGGAAAACCGGAGACATATACACCTGTGCGGAGCTGATGTTTCGCCATTCTGCCTATTATACGACGGCAGAACTGAATGATATCACGGGTCTGCTGGATCAGATGCGCGGGAAAACCAAAATGGAGCGCAGGAAGATGCGGGGAGACCTGTATCTGGAAGCCGGGAAATATCGAAAGGCTGCCTATATCTACATGGAGCTGTTGCAGAAAGAATATGCCATACAGATGACGGAGGAGCTTCGCGGGAATATTCTGCACAATCTCGGCGTCGTGTATGCACGCCTGTTTCTGTTTCCGGAGGCGGTCGGCCTTTTTACTGAGGCGTACGCGCTGAGGAAGAATACAGAGAGCAGAGATGCCTGTCTCTATGCCATGAACTATGTCAATGACTCCTGCCGTATCAATGAGCAGGGAATGGATATGAATTTTTCGGTGATGAAGGATGCTCTGAACCACCTGTCTGAGACGGTGGATGATCCGGCGTATTACGAGGAACGGCGGGAGGCTTCCGCAGCGGCGGGAGCCTTTGACTGGAAGGCTGCCCAGACAGAGCTTCTGCGGAAGTGGAGCGACGAGTGGAGAGCGATGGTCTGAATGATCGACGTTCAAAGATGCCGGCATGCCGTGACAAGGAGCGAATGGGATCGTTTTCTCAGATTTCGGCACGCTGCGTCAGCAGCGTATGTCCGTTGATACAGATAGAGTTTGAATAAAGGAAGTGTAATAATGACAAAACAAGCCTTCAGAGAGCTGCTTACGGGGAAAATCATCTGCCTGGACGGTGCGACAGGCTCAAACCTGCAGAAAAGGGGGATGCCAAACTGCGTCTGTCCCGAATTATGGATCACGGAGCATGAAGATATCCTGATTGCTCTGCAGCGCGAATACGTCGAAGCCGGCAGCGACATCATCTATGCGCCGACTTTTTCCGGAAACCGGATTAAGATGCGCGAATACGGTCTTGCCGACCGTTTGGATGAGATCAACACGAAGCTTGTCATGCTAAGCAGAGAGGCGGCCGGAGGGAAGGCGTATGTTGCGGGTGACATCACAATGACCGGCGCACAGCTGGAGCCGCTGGGCGATCTGACGTTTGCGGAGCTGTGTGACGTGTACAGGGAACAGATTGCGATCATTGCGAAAGCGGGAGCGGATCTTCTCGTTGTGGAGACGATGATGAGTCTGCAGGAGACCCGGGCGGCGGTGCTTGCCGCGCGGGAGGTCTGCCCGGATCTGCCGCTCATGGCGACGCTGAGCTTTACCGCATCCGGAAATACACTGTACGGCACATCGGCGGAATCGGCGGTGATCGTTCTGCAGAGCCTCGGCGTCGATGCAGTCGGGCTGAACTGTTCCGCCGGACCGGATCAGATGATCGATGTCGTGCGCCGGATGAAAAAGGTTGCCTCCGTGCCGCTGATCGCGAAGCCGAACGCCGGGCTCCCGCAGATCGGAGCGGACGGACAGACAGTGTATGATATGGATGCGGATGCTTTTGCGGCATATATGATGGACGTGGCGGATGCCGGAGCGGATCTGGTGGGAGGCTGCTGCGGTACGACGCCGGCGTATATCGCATGCCTGAAGGCCGGGCTGTTGGAATCCGGACGCATGATCCGGGATACGGCAGGCGACCGGGAGTCCGCGGAGACATGTGAATCCGTGACACAGGGCACATCCGTCGGACAGAACGAATCCGGCAGGCAGGGTGCATTTGCCGGTCAGAGTGAATCTGCGACACAGGGCACATCCGTCGGACAAAGTGAATCCGGCAGGCAGGTCACATCTGACAGACAGAGTGAATTCGCGACACAGGACATACCCGTCGGGCAGAACGAATCCGGATCCGCGAGGCTCCTGTATCTGGCGAATGACCGTCAGGTATACGCGTTTCGGGACGGACAGGTCCTGGAGCTTGGCGACGGCATTGATTTTCGCTCGGATGATGAACTGCGGGAGGAATACGCGGAGGATGTGTTTGACACGGCGCAGGATCTCGCCTTCGACCTGCAGGACGACGGCGCGGACGCCCTGCTGTTCTGTGCGGCCGGGCTGGACGAGGAGGCGGATATCCTGCTCGCGGCTGTTTCCGAGGTGACGCAGATCGTCCGGATGCCGGTCGTGATCGCGTCGGACTGTCCGGAGACGGTTCGCAGAGTCCTGACCGGATATGCGGGCACGGCGGCCGTGATGCCGATCTCAGAGAACCCTTCTGTGTGTGAAGAGATCGAAAAGATCACAAAACTTTACGGCGCGGCGCTGCTTACCCTTGACAAAAAAATTAGATATTGCTAGAATATATAACGTTTGAAATAGATGATACTGAATCTCAGGAGGGGATACTGTGTTGAGAAGACAGGTTCTTTCGTTATTAGTAGAAAATACGCCGGGTGTTGTCAGCCATATTTCCGGCCTGTTCAGCCGCCGCGGGTTTAATATCGACAGCTTTTCCGCGGGCGTCACGGCAGATCCCCGTTTTACGCGCGTCACGGTTGTCGCGCGGGGAGACGAGCAGATTCTGGAGCAGATTCAGAAGCAGCTCGCGAAGCTGGAGGATGTGATCGATATCAAGGAGCTCAAAGCAGGCGATTCCGTCTGCCGGGAGCTGATCCTGGTCAAGCTCCGGGCGAAGGATTCTGACCGTCAGGCCATCCTGTCCGTGGCGAATATTTTCCGCGCAAAGATCGTGGACGTCAGCAGCGACTCTATGGTGATCGAGCTGACCGGCGACCAGAACAAGCTGGACGCGTTTATTGATCTTGTCAGAGGTTATGACATTCTTGAACTGGCGAGGACCGGTGAGACCGGGCTCAGCCGGGGCGACAAGGATGTTACAATTATAGAATAAATACTCAAAATGGAGGATATGTTATGTCAGAAGCAAAAATCTATTATCAGGAGGACTGCAATCTCTCAGCACTGGAGGGAAAGACGATCGCAGTCATCGGTTACGGCAGTCAGGGACATGCGCATGCGCTGAACGCGAAAGAGTCCGGATGCAATGTCATCATCGGTCTCTATGAGGGCAGCAAGTCCTGGGCGAAGGCAGAGGCGCAGGGCCTGAAGGTTTACACCACAGCGGAGGCTGCGAAGATGGCCGACATTATCATGATCCTGATCAATGATGAGAAGCAGGCTGATATGTATAAGAAGGATATCGAGCCGAACCTTGAGCCGGGCAATATGCTGATGTTTGCTCACGGTTTCAATATTCACTACGGCTGCATCGTTCCGCCCGCGGACGTGGACGTTACGATGATCGCACCGAAGGGACCGGGTCACACTGTTCGCTCCGAGTATCAGGCGGGCAAGGGTGTACCGTGTCTGGTCGCCGTACAGCAGGATGCGACCGGCAAGGCACTGGAGATCGCGCTTGCCTACGCGCTGGCGATCGGCGGCGCGAGAGCGGGCGTTCTGGAGACGACCTTCCGCACGGAGACCGAGACAGACCTCTTCGGCGAGCAGGCGGTTCTCTGCGGCGGCGTGTGCGCTCTGATGCAGGCGGGCTTTGAGACGCTCTGCGAGGCGGGATATGACCCGAGGAACGCGTATTTCGAGTGTATTCATGAGATGAAGCTGATCGTTGATCTGATCTATCAGTCCGGTTTCGCGGGTATGAGATATTCCATTTCCAACACCGCTGAGTACGGCGACTACATCACCGGACCGAAGATCATCACGGAAGAGACGAAGAAGAACATGAAAAAGATTCTTTCCGACATTCAGGACGGTACGTTCGCGAGCCAGTTCCTGCAGGATATGTCCCCTTCCGGACGTCAGGTTCAGTTTAAGGCGATGCGCAAGAAAGCGGCCGAGCACCCGGCCGAGATCGTCGGCGAGGAGGTTCGCAAGCTGTACAGCTGGAACGGCGAGGACAAGCTGATCAACAATTAACCTGTCTGCCGCGGATCAGAATAAAGACGACACAAATGGTATGGCAGAAATGCCATACCATTTTTTGAAAAACAGATCTTTCTGAATACATGATAAACACGTATGCACTGCTGTCGCAGCGCACCAGCATCTATGAAAGGAATAGCATGGGAAAAATATTTCGATTTCACACGGATGTGGATACGGATCAGATCATCGCGTCCCAGTATCTGCTTTATCCGACCATCGATGAGATGAAGACACATACATTCGAATCGCTGGACCGTTCGTTTGCCGCGAGAGTGCGTCCGGGCGATTTTGTCGTGGCAAATGAGAATTTCGGCTGCGGTTCTTCCAGGGAACAGGCGCCTTCCGTTCTCAAAGCGCTCGGTGTGAAGGCTGTGATCGCCAAATCCTTTGCCCGGATTTTTTACCGTAACGCGATCAACATCGGTCTGCCGGTCATTGTCAGTAAAGAGTTGTACGATGCGGTCAGCGACGGGGATGAGATGGAGCTCTCCCTGACAGACGGGATTGCGACAGTGAACGGACAGGAGTTTGTGTGTACAAAGCTCCCGCCCTATATGCAGAGTATTCTGGATCAGGGCGGACTGATTGCCTCCCTGAATCATGAAAATAAGCACGGAAATGACCGCTGACGCAGACAGGATGGAGGATATCATTTATGGGAATGACAATTGCTGAAAAAATCATTGCCGCGGCCGCCGGCGTGGAGGAGGTTCGCCCCGGCGACATCCATACGGTGGAGGTGGATCGCATGATGAGCAACGACGGCACGACACACCTCACCATCGACATGTATCACAATCAGCTGAAAAACCCGCATATTGCGGATGTGGATAAGCTGGTGTGGATCGTGGATCATAATGTTCCGGCCGACAGCCCGAAAACAGCGGCGTCCCACAAAAAGATGCGGGACTTTGCGAAGGAGCACGGCATCACATTCTACGAGGGAAAGGGCGTCTGCCATCAGATCATGATGGAGAATCACGTGCGGCCGGGAGAGCTGATCTTCGGAGCCGACAGCCATACCTGTGCCTATGGCGCGCTGGGGGCGTTTGGTACCGGCGTCGGCTGCACCGATTACCTCTATGCCATGGTGACCGGCACCTCCTGGGTGCTGGTACCGGAGACGATCCGTTTCCATCTGAAGGGAGAGCTGCCGGCGGGCGTCTATGCGCGCGACCTGATCCTGACGATCATCGGAAGGATCGGGGCCAACGGCGCGAACTATAAAGCGATGGAGTTTGGCGGCGAGGGATTGAAGACGCTGACGATGAGTGACCGTATCGCCATCTGCAATCTCTGTGTCGAGGCGGGCGCCAAGACCGCGCTGATGGAGGTGGATGACATCGCCATGGATTACCTGAAATCGCGCGGGAGAGAGCCGAAACATGTGTTTTCGAGCGATCCTGACGCCGTGTATGCGGAGGAGTATGAGATTGATCTGAGTGTCATCACGCCGGTTGTTGCAAAGCCTCATTTTGTCGATAATCTGGTGAACGCGAAAAAATGTGCCGGCGTGAAGATCGACGAGGCGTTCCTCGGCTCCTGCAACAACGGCCGGATCGAGGATCTCCGCGTCGGGGCTGCGATTATCAAAGGAAAAAAGGTTCACCCGACGGTGCGGTTCCTTGTCGTACCCGCCAGCCAGGAGGTCTACGCGCAGGCGCTCGAGGAGGGGCTGATCAAAATCTTTATGGACGCCGGCGCGATCGTTATGAACGCGAACTGCAGCGTCTGCTGGGGCAGCTGCCAGGGTGTGATCGGAGAGGGCGAGACCCTGATCAGCACCGGGACGAGGAATTTCAAAGGGCGCGCCGGGCATCCGGATTCCTTTGTGTATCTGGCTTCCGCGGCCACGGTCACAGCCTCCGCGATCAGAGGAGAGATTGCGACAGCGGATATGATATGATACAAGGGACAAAAGGTCAGAAATCGGATGCTTGCATCCGTATTTCTGACCTTGTGGACCGTAGTATCATACCCTTTTGCTACCCGAATCATGATCTAAAGAAAGAGGAAATACACTATGGAACAATTTACCGGAAAAGTATGGATTCTCGGCGACGACATCGACACCGACATTATCATGCCGACCGAATATCTCGCGCTGGAATCCGTAGAAGACATGAAGCCCTACGCCTTTTCCCCGCTGCGCCCGGAGCTGGCGGCACGGCTTCAGCCGGGCGACATCATCGTCGCCGGGAAAAATTTCGGCTGCGGCTCCTCCAGGGAACAGGCGCCGGAGGTGATTCAGGCGCTGGGCGTCCGCTGCGTGATCGCGAAGTCCTATGCACGCATTTTCTTCCGCAATTCCATTAACAACGGGCTGCTTCTCATTGAAAACGCGGACATCCAGAAGGATGTAAAGGAAGGGGACGAGATCACCGTGACGGTCAATGAGGCGATCTCTCTGGGCGATAAAGCTTATCCGATTACCTCTCTGCCGGAGAATCTGGTCGAGATCCTTCAGGCGGGCGGCCTGGTGAAAGCGATGCGGCGGAGAAACGGTCTGGAGATCTAGCCGCGTGGAAACGGCCGGATCATTTTCTGACAGATAGAAAAGAGCGTTACACAGGATGGCGAACGAATGCCTTAACGGGCGAGGACAGCCTTATACTGATAATAAAGTCTTGAGTGAGATAACAGGAGCAGACACCATGGGATTTACGATGATAGAAAAAATAATCGGGCGGAATGTAAAAAAGGACGTGCACCCGGGCGATATCGTGACGGTGGACGTGGACCGCGTGATGATACACGATATCTTTATTCCGTTCGTCGCGGATAAGTTTGAAGAGATGGGATTTGAGAAGCTCTGGGATCCGGACAGGGTCGTCCTGATCTATGACCATCTTGTTCCGGCGAGCCAGGTCGACGACACGAGACATTTCCGTGTGGGCAACGCGTTTGCGGAAAAATACGGCATGAAGCATGTACACCGTTCCGATGGTATCTGCCATCAGCTGATGACGGAAGCGGGCTATGTCAAACCGGGCGATATCGTATTCGGCACGGACAGCCACACGACGACCTACGGATGTGTCGGCGCTTTTTCCTCCGGCATCGGATATACGGAGATGGCGGGCATCCTCGGAACAGGACAGCTCTGGGTGAGAGTGCCCGGGACAATCCGGGTGACCGTGAACGGCAGACTTCCGGAGAACGTCACGTCAAAGGATCTGATCCTGAAGCTGATCGGTGATCTCGGCGCGGACGGAGCGACCTATATGGCGCTGGAGTTCCACGGGGATACGATACGTGACATGTCTGTGGCAAGCCGGATGACCATGTCCAATATGGCGGTGGAAGCGGGAGCAAAATGCGCCCTGTTTGCACCGGACGAAAAGACGGCGGCATACTGTGAGATCGAGCTCAGTGAAGCGCAGACAGATCTGGCGGCGGACGCGGACGCTGCCTGTGTCCGGGAGATCGTCTATCAGGCGGAGGATCTGGTTCCGGTTCTGGCCTGCCCTTCCCAGGTGGACAATATCCGCCCGGTCTCTGATCTCGAAGGCACACCGATTGATCAGGTATTTATCGGATCCTGTACCAACGGCCGCCTGGAGGATCTGACGGCGGCGGCTGAGATATTAAAGGGACAGAAGGTCGCTCCCTTTGTGAAGCTGATCGTCACGCCGGCCAGCCGCAAGGTCTTCGACGAGGCGATGGCAAACGGAACCATGCAGATCCTGATCGACGCGGGAGCGATCGTGACACATCCGGGCTGCGGACTCTGCTGCGGGCGCACCGGCGGCATCCTGACCGACGGCGAGAGAGTGGTCGCGACAAACAACCGGAATTTCCTCGGCAGGATGGGGACATCCAAAGTGGAGATCTTTCTCGCGTCTCCGAAGACCGCGGCGGCCAGCGCCGTGGCCGGGAGGATTGTTTCCGCGCAGTAAATGCAGGATTTATTTGTTTTTCGTAAATAGATATGGTACTATATTTTACAGGAAACGACATCAGGTCGTTTCCTGTGCGCCGGATGCAGGGCTGTGCAGGCAGCCATATCTCATGTGTCTGTGTGCATCAATAAAGATTCAGGAAAGAGGATGATGATGGAAGTTTTATATACGAATACCCGCGACGCCTCGGAGACCGTCCGGGCGTCCCAGGCAATCTTAAACGGTCTTGCAAAGGACAGCGGGCTCTATGTGCCCACGGTGATCCCGAAGCTGGATATCCCGGCGGAAGAGCTGGCCGGCATGACCTATCAGGAAACCGCCTACGCTGTCATGAGCCGGTTTCTGACTGATTTTACGGAGGAGGAGCTGCGCACCTGTATCGCGCGCGCCTATGACTCCAAGTTTGACACGCCGAAGATCGCGCCTCTGGTCTGCGCGGACGGCGCTTATTATCTGGAGCTGTTTCACGGTGCGACCATCGCGTTCAAGGACATGGCGCTCTCCATCCTGCCGCATCTGCTGATCACATCCGCGCGGAAAAATCATGTGGAAAACGATATTGTGATCCTGACGGCGACCTCCGGCGATACCGGAAAGGCCGCTCTGGCAGGTTTTGCCGGTGTGGACGGCACAAAGATCATCGTGTTCTACCCGAAGAACGGCGTGAGCCCCATCCAGGAGAAGCAGATGGTGACCCAGAGGGGAGACAATACGCTGGTCGTCGGCATCCACGGGAATTTTGACCAGGCGCAGACCGGCGTGAAGCAGATGTTTTCCGACGACGGGCTGAAGGCCGAGCTGGACGCGGCCGGTTATCAGTTCTCATCCGCCAACTCCATCAATATCGGCCGGCTTGTCCCGCAGATCGTCTATTACGTGTACGCCTATGCGCAGATGATTGCCGGCGGCGAGATTACCTCCGGGGAGAGCATCAACGTCGTTGTGCCCACCGGGAATTTCGGCAATATCCTGGCGGCGTTTTACGCCAAAAACATGGGGCTTCCGATCGACCGGCTGATCTGTGCTTCGAATGAAAACAAGGTGCTGTATGATTTCTTCTCCACCGGTATGTATGACAAAAACAGAGAATTTATTCTGACGTCTTCGCCGTCCATGGATATCCTGATCTCCAGCAATCTGGAGCGCCTGATCTACCGCATTGCGGGCGAGGACGCCGAGAAGAACGCTTATCTGATGAACCGCCTGGCGGAGACAGGGAAATACATGATCACCGCGGACATGCGCCGTCAGCTCGGCACCTTCTACGGCGGATTCGCGGATGAAACAGAGACGGCTGCCGAGATCCGCAGATTATATCAGGATACCGGATATGTCGTTGACACCCACACGGCGGTCGCCTCCGCGGTTTATCAGAAGTACCGCGGCGAGACGGGAGATAGCCGGAAGACAGTCATCGCGTCCACGGCCAGCCCGTTTAAGTTCACCCGGAGCGTCATGAACGCGATTGACGCGAAATATGACGTCATGTCTGATTTTGAGCTCGTGGATGAGCTGTCCGGTCTGGCGAAGGTGAAGGTGCCTCAGGCGATCGAGGAGATCCGGAACGCCGCGGTGATTCATGACACGGAATGTGACGTGAACGGTATGCAGGATGTCGTAAAGAAATTCCTGGGAATATGATGATACCAGGGTTCAAAGGTCATGAACGGAGCGCTTGCGGTCTGATTCATGACTTTGGGACCCGTAGGTATCATAAGGGTTGAAAGGTCAGAAACATGAATCACAGTGAAAATTCAGAAGAAAGGACATGTCATGAAAAAAGAAGAGTTATTTAAATATATTGATCATACTGCACTGAAGGCGGACACTTCATGGGAGGATATCAGAAGATTGTGTGACGAGGCGCTTGTATTCCGCATGGCGTCCGTCTGCATTCCGAGCAGCTATGTGAAGCGCGCCAGGGAGAGTTTCCCCGCGCTGAATATCTGCACGGTCGTCGGATTCCCGTTTGGCAATGCCAGCACGGAGGCCAAGCTGGCCGAGACGCAGCAGGCGCTCGCGGACGGAGCCAATGAGATCGATATGATGATCAATCTCGGCTGGGTGAAGGACAAGGAGTTTAAAAAAGTCACGGAGGAGATCCGCTCCCTCAAAGAGCTGGTCGGTAAAGATCACATATTAAAAGTGATTCTTGAGACATGCTGCCTGGACTATGATGAGAAATACATGCTCTGCCGCTGTGCCACCAAAGCGCGCGCCGACTACATCAAGACATCGACCGGTTTCGGCTCCGCCGGCGCGAACCTGGAGGATGTGCAGATGATGCGGAGAACCGCGGATCCCGGCGTTCAGATCAAGGCTTCGGGCGGCATCCGCACGAAGGCAGAGATGGAAGCATACATCAACGCGGGCTGTAAGCGGATCGGGACCAGCAGAGCGATCGAGATTCTTGGCAAAGAGGATGACGAGTGACGATGAATGCAGAGAATCTGATTCGGGCCGCGGATCAGGCGAGACAGAAAGCATATGCGCCCTACTCCGGGTTTCGTGTCGGAGCGGCGCTTTTGTGCAGGGACGGTCGGGTGTTTACCGGATGTAACATCGAAAACGCTTCTTATCCGGTATCGAACTGCGCGGAGCGGACTGCCCTTTTTGCGGCTGTCTCGGAGGGATACCGGGAGTTTGAGGCGGTCGCGGTGATCAGCGACAGCGAGGATTTTACATCGCCCTGCGGCGTCTGCCGCCAGGCGCTCTCGGAGTTCTGCGGACCGGATTTTACCGTATTCATGTGTAACAGCAGTCTTGCATACAGACAAACGACGCTGAGCGCATTATTACCGCTTGCTTTTTCTTTGTAGATGTTGTATTATCTTAATAGATGAGTATAGTCCGGTCTTAAACACTTTTAGAATAAAAAAGGAGTAGAATCCCCTTATT
>JAJQEU010000108.1 GCA_021201535.1 Clostridiales bacterium
CGCTTGATTTCCATACCCCGCTTAAGGATACTGTGCAACTTCCAGCAGATGCCGCTTGAACGGGGTATCTACATTCACCAGCCTGGATGCAAAAGATGGGGCAAAAAACAACTGTGGAGGCAATAAACCAGACAACACGTGATATCTGTTATTTCCGCGGGATGGAATCCCCCGCCCGCCAGTTTATGCAAAAAAGAAAGCAGATGGATCGGAACTGAGTTCTTCCCCCTGAGCCGCTACGATTCCCATGCAAAGATATGCTGATGCATGCCATGAGTGGGCGGAACTCAGTTCCACCCCCTGTTTTTACCATATTGCTTGCATCAGAAAGGTAACGATCCCTGGCCGAACACCTCAGTCTGTGATGCGGTAAACTTCCTGTTTCCTTCCTCTTTATAGTGTTCCGCGTCTGTGATCACGCCGGGCTTCAACCCAGATTCATGGGAACTCATGACGCAGATATTATCGAACCGGTTATATATCGCCCCCGTGCCGGCCCGAAAGGCAGATCAGCTGCTTATTCGTCTTCCCTGCCATCTCTGCAAGCGCTTTCAGCAGGTGCTCCGATGTGACCGCACTGAACCGGTTTTAATTTTTTTCACAAAATCAGACGTTTTTCGAGAAAAAATTCCAGATATTATTGGAAAGGAAAAAAGATAACTCGTGTACCTAAAATATAGTACTCGAAGTACTCGAACTGGGGCAAAAACCAGTTGGAGTATCCCCGCAGTTCCTCTACTGTCATCCCATCGATGCCAGGGGCACCTTTATTTGCCGCTACCCGCTTTATGGATTCTCTGATGTTTTCGTCACTCAAAATCCTGTCAGCTAGAACTGTGCCATACCCGGCACACAATGAAAGCCATGGGGGACCATGGCTCTCTTCTGATTTTATACCGCAATACTGTCTCTGTTGTAATTAACTGTCTATTCAACTATTTACTTTTATTATCCGAATATGTGGCACCTGCCATCATTTTCTGTACGCCATTCTGAAATCTCTGTACGCCATTTCTACGCCATTTTTATTTCCATACGCCATTTTTACGCCATTTTTCTATCAAAATATAACGCATTTTAACGCATTTTGTAAGAACCGCTTTTTCTGCCGAAGTACCGCAAACCCCTTGATTTCCGGGCTTTTCCGCTACTTTCCGCCATGGTTCCCGATATCATACGGGGTCGTCTGGTACACGTAGTAATTCAGCCAGTTTGAAAACAACAGCTGCCCAGCCGATCTCCACCGTACGATCGGCTTCTTCGCCGGATCATCATCCGGGAAGTAATTATACGGAATATGCGGATGAATCCCCTTCTCCAGATCTCTCTGATATTCCAGCGCCAGCGTATCTGAATCATACTCCAGATGACAGAGCGCAAAGAAATATTTGGAATCCGTCGTCTTGAGGATCGTCGGGCCTCCCGCATCGCTGTCTGCAATCAATTCCAGTTCCGGCACCTTGCGGACATCTTCCTCCAGAACACCAACCTCTCTGGAATGCGGCGCCTGAAAGATATCATCGAAGCCCCGGAACAGCGGCGAACTCTTTTTCAGTACCCGGTTCGGATAGATACCGGACAGCTTCTCCGGATACTCGATCGTAGGAATTCCGTAATGATAATACAATCCGGCCAGAGCTCCCCAGCAGATATGCAGTGTGGAATGCACATGAATCTTTGCCCAGTCCATAATCTGACAGAGCTCCGCCCAGTAAGTCACATCCTCATAAGCCACATCCGCCAGCGGCGCGCCGGTGATAATCATACCGTCAAACCAGCGGTTCTGTACTTTCTCAAACGTCGTGTAAAAGGACTGCATGTGATGCGAATCCACATGTTGCGGCGTATAGCTGGCCGTCTGCAGGAATTCAACCTTGATCTGCAGCGGCGTATTGGAAAGTTTCCGCAGCAACTGGGTTTCTGTGACTTCTTTCGTCGGCATCAGATTCAGAATCAACACATTCAGCGGACGGATATCCTGATGCATCGCACGGTATTCCGTCATGACAAAAATGTTTTCGCTCTCCAGAATGGCTGTCGCCGGAAGTGAGTCCGGAATTTTAATCGGCATATCAGAAATCCCCCTTTTCCTACGGAATATATAAGAGTATTTTATCTTTTCGCATAGTGAAAATCAACCAACAGTTTGATATAGTTTTGTTGGTTTGTATCCCGGTCGCTGGCGCATTTCTGCCATATGCTCATTTTCGTCTGTCAGCCTTTTCCGTAAAGCTCCATCTTTTTATCTTCACACTGCGTTTCAATATACTTTACCAGCTCCTTGTAGATCTGTTCCTCCGATGGCGGACAGCCCCGAATACAGATGTCAAACCCGGATGTGCATAGTCCCACGCCAAGTTTACCCTGTTTTCCGCGATAGCCCTGCCCGATGGCTATTTTCTCATTCAGTCTGCCCAACAGGCCCTCCTCCTTCAGCCGATCCAGCACCGGAACCAGCATGGCATAGCAGGCGCTGCAAGCGTCTACTTCCTCCACCGCGTACTGCACATCGCACACTTTATGTCTGCGAAGTCCCTCTGATTCCTCTCTCTCCTCTGCCTTCCCGATCGTAATGATTCTCGCCGCGTCAAGATCTGTGCTGCCCACGCCAAGCGCTTCCGCCATTCCCACGTACGGTACTTCTGACACATCATACTGAAGCATTCTGCAGACCAGAGCATCTGTCAGGACAGGATCCTTCGCAGCCATGATACAGTTCCTCACTACCGGACTGCCGCCTTCCTCAAAATCCAGATCACCGCAGATATGGTCCACCACAATAAAATCCTGGCGAATGGCCGCCCCCAGATAAGCGATCGGCCGATGCAGTCCCATCGTGTGAAACCGCCGTTTCTCCGAATTCGGAATCAGTCCCTTGCTGTTTTTCAGCGCACAGGTGATTTTCGTCTGACAATGCCCCTTCAGCACGGGTACATTGATCAGAAAATCAATCTGATCCACCCGGTCGCACACCCGCAGACGCATACCTGCACGATCCGCGGTACAGGATAATTCTTCCGCTTCGCTGCTCTCGCCGCATCCGGCATGGCACATCTCCGCACAGTCTACAATATGAGAAGAATCCTTCTGCAGATCCCACAACTCTACCCCGTAACGTTCCGACAGAGCATTGTACCCGCAGTATTCAAATGCCTCTGTCGTGATATCCCCCACCCAAGAGCTCTCAAGTATCGTCATCCGGAAAAAACCGTGTTCCTGCAAATATTCAATAATCCCCGCCACGATCTCCGGATGCGTCGTCGCACCGTAATCCGCCGGAGTCGGCGTCACCAGATTCGGCTTGATGCCGATCCGGGTCTCTGAGAAAGGTATCTCAGAAGCCAGATCTGCCTGTTCCAGCAACATTTTTGTCATTTCCTTATAATTTGTCCCGTATATCTTTATTATTTCGTTTCGATCCATTTCTAATCTTCTCCAGTGCAAAGAATACAGCCCCGACAACAAATCCGACAATCAGTCCGCCCACATGCGCCGCATTGTCTACGCCCGCCGTGGCGAATCCGTTATACAAAGCCAACGCCATCATCAGCAGGAAACGGCGCAAAGACAGGTCTTCAAACCGGCCTTTATTTTGCAGTACCAGAAACAGCAGTGCTCCAACCATACCGAATACCACGCCGGAGGCTCCTGCAGATACGGCGATATTCTGCGTGTAAAGCATATGCCACATGGATGCCAGGCTGCCGCCGACCGCACAGACCAGATACAGGATGACATACCTCACTTTTCCATATCTCCGCTCCAGATAGCTTCCGAGACAGATCAGCAGGATGAGATTGTTCACCAGATGTACCAGTCCAAAGTGGAGAAACGATGATGTCAGCAGCCGATACCACTGTCCCTCCATCAAAACAGCATATGGATACATCGCACCGTGATCGTACATGAACATAGCGTCCGTCGTATCGCCCAGTATCTCAAGAACCACGTATACCACCACATTAATCAGGGCAAATACTATATTGACCGGTGTAATATACCGGTTTTCTTCCATTCGATTCGGCATAACAACCCTCCATCAACCGTCTTGAGCAGAACCTCCTTTTGTACTGCCAGAAGTGAAAATCACGACGCTCAAAGACCACGATTCTGTTTGTATAGTGAATTAGTATACCACATTTATCTCAGGTGTGGGCAATTTTTTCACTGGATTATTATTCCTCAAAGTGTTACAATCATCTCTGGCATATAATAACAGAAAGGACGCGAATCAAAATGGGACAGGAAATTCATCAGCAAGTTTTAACCGGAGAGCGCGCGCTGTTCCACGCAAAGGATCTGGACATTTACGACACGATATTTGACGACGGCGAATCTCCGCTGAAGGAAAGCAGCCGCATTTCACTGAAAAACTGCATGTTTAAATGGAAGTATCCGCTCTGGTACTGCGACCACATCGACGCGGTGCAGACGACCTGGTTTGAGACGGCACGCGCCGGCGTCTGGTACACAGATCACATCTCTGTGAAGGACTGTGTCATCGAAGCACCGAAGAATTTCCGCAGATGTAAAGATCTGACGCTGGAAAAAGTTTCTTTTGTAAATGCTGCCGAAACACTCTGGAGTTGTGCGGACGTCACACTGCGGCAGGTTTACGCGAAAGGCGATTATTTCGCGATGAATTCGGAAAACATAGATGCAGATGAGTTTACTCTGGTTGGCAATTACTCCTTTGACGGTGTAAAAAATGCTTCTATCCGGAATGCCCGGATGCTCTCAAAGGATGCCTTCTGGAACTCGGAGAACATCACCGTATATGATTCTTTTATCTCCGGAGAATATCTGGGCTGGAATTCCAGAAATCTGACGCTCATCAACTGCACAGTGGAGAGCCTGCAGGGCATGTGCTACATCGATCATCTCGTCATGAAAAACTGTAAGCTGATCAACACGACGCTGGCCTTTGAATATTCCTCTGTTGAGGCCGACATTACGAACAGGATCGACAGCGTGCTGAATCCCTCCTCCGGAACGATCACGGCAGAGTATATCGACAAGCTGATCATCGAGAAGGATAAAATCGACCCGGCAAAAACAGTTATCACATGCAGAGCTGCGAACTGAATCGGGCAGCCATATTCTGCCTGAGTGAACAGTTTCATATGATTCTGACACGAATAAAG
>JAJQEU010000074.1 GCA_021201535.1 Clostridiales bacterium
GCGTTCATGCTCTCAGTGACCTGAATATATTTTTTCTCGTCGGCTTTTGTCGCAATAAAGTCTACTTCCTTATTATCAATCTTACCTATTGCAATATCGTAGCCACGCCGCATCAGTTCAAAGAATATTATATTCTCTAAAATGTGTCCGGTGTCTCCATCCCGATACCCCAGGAGATAATTCCGCAGCCCTGTATCGACAATATAGTACTTGCCAAGAGTACGCAAATATTCCTTACCCCGGATGTCAAAACGCTTTATCTCATAAAAAATATATGCTTCCTTTAATGCTTCAATATAAGCCTGTATTGTCCTGACTGCCGGTTTGGTCTTCCGCTTCCCTTCCTCCAGCAAACCTTCATTTGTAAGCGTATTCCCGATGGAGGTAGCTGAGACATTGCTCCCAATATTGTCCGCAAGGAACATAATAATTTTTCGGAGCAGAACCGGGTCTGTGATCATATGCCGCCCTTTACGTCGCTCCCGCTCCAAAATATCATTGACCACTGCTGCTGAATACACACCATCCAACACAGCCGCAACACGGTCTGGCTCCAGACCAACATCAGCAAGCATGGGCATCCCGCCATAACGGGCATATTCACCAAAAAGTTCTCTGGCATCGTAAACATCGCCATCCGCATCGGTAATGCGCTTCCGAACAGTACCAGAGGGCGTCTTCTTTTCTGTCACAATATATCCATGAAAACCCAGGAACTCCTTAAAAAACAAGGGAAGCACCTTGATCTCAACATATCTCCCGGACAGGTAGGTTGACAATTCTGAGGACAGGAGATATGCGTTCGATCCTGTGATATAAATATCAGAATCAAAATCGACCCGGAATGAATTCACTGCATTTTCCCACCCAGCAATCCTCTGTACCTCGTCAAAGAACAGGTACATCCTCTTTTCAGGGATAATACGTTCTTTCACATATTCATAGAAATCTCCGGGTGTCATATCAGCAAACGCCATAGATTCAAAATTCATTTCAATGATCTGTCCATCCGAGATACCGCTCTCCTTAAGATGGCTTACCATAAGCTTCATCAGGCTGGATTTCCCACAGCGACGGATGCCGGTTATCACCTTGATCATCTCTGTATCCTGAAAAGCGATCATTTTATCAAGATACAAATCCCGTTTCTTCAATTCATGTTTCAACATAGATGCCACACCACCTTTCTGGCAGAAGTATATCATAAAAGCAAACAGATATCAAACTTTGTTGCATCTATTCCACAAACTCTTTATTTTTTTTGAGTTTGTGACATAATTCTTCGTATTCTAACACTGTTCTGGTCGTTTCCTCGTCAACTTCCTTAAATTGTTCCACTCAATTCACCTTTTTTTCAGCAGCCTCGGTTTTTCAATTAATAACAGAATTAATATAATCACTAAGACAAGAAAACCATTGACGGCAGCAGTAAATGAATTAACCGTGTTTGCTGAGTAACCGTTCGCCAGCAGATTCTTTCGGATCATCCCGACCGTGTCCCGGTGAATGCTCTTGTCCTCCGGCAAAAGCTGGTACATCCGGAACAGGCTGTAACGATAAGACTGAATGGTTCCTCTGGATTTTCCCTTATGAGAGAGATACTCCAGATATTGATTTAACATCTCTTCACTGACTGTCAGGCCGTCCGCTATTTCTGTTCTCTGTATTCTGTCCATTCTGTCACACCATTCTTTTTTTACATTTCTGTACGCAGACCGTCCACAAGGTATACGTATCTGACATAATTCGCCCCTTCTGCCGCGGTCACGATAAAAAGAGCGCCCCGGACCCGACAATTCATATTCTGGCGCTCGCATGATTCATTTTACTCTATATTTTTCCTCAGAGTTCACATTTCAAACACAAAATTATGCTGAAATTACCGGGCACATCAAAAAAGGAGCTTCGCGGATGATGCCATATCTGACATCATCCGCGAAGCTCTTACAGATCATAAATATTATAGAAATTTCATGTACAGGATTTCATGCTGTTCACTGTGCGATCGCGTCGAATGTCGCCTCCTCTTCCGAGGAGATAACCTCCACGACCACTTTGTTCGGCAGACAGACGATCGTCTCGTTTTCGACAGAGACTGCATTCATATTCACACAGAGCTGATCGGGGCAGTCAGCCTCGATCATGTCTGCTTCTCCGTCCCGGATCACGAGGGTGTTCGTGACCTCGCCGTCGATCTCGATCGGGATCTCCTGATCGGTATCCAGGTCATAGGTGCCGTATTCTTCTCCGTCGACCGTGACCCTGACAAGATTCCCGGCATCTGTTTTCATCATGTGAAAACCGAGCCATACGGCAAGTATGGCGATAAATATGATTATCAACAGAATTATTTCTTTTTTTCCGATCTTCTGATTCATTCGCTTCCCTTCATCAATATACCCGGCTTCCGTAATAATAAAAGCCCCTGCATGTATCCAGATGTACTTTCACAATCCTTCCGATCAGACTTTCATCCCCGGGCAGGTGAACGACACTGTTGTTGCTGAGGCGGCCGGTCACCAGACCGCCATCCTGCCGGTTGATGCTTTCCACCAGCACATCCATGGTCTGCCCGGTCAGAGCTTCTGCTTTTTCCGCGGCGATCGTCTGAACCTCGCGAAGCAGTCTGTCAAAGCGTTGTTTTATGACATCCTCCGGCACCTGATTTTCCATAGAGGCAGCCGGTGTGCCGGTCCGTCTGGAATAGATAAACGTAAACGCGCTGTCAAAGCGGACGCTGCGGATGACATCCATGGTATCTTCAAAGTCCTCCTCCGTCTCTCCGGGGAACCCGACAATGATATCGGTGGTGAGCGCGATATCCGGTACGGCGGCGCGGATTTTATCGACAAGCCCGAGATAATGCTCCTTTGTGTAATGCCTGTTCATGATTTTTAACAGCCGGCTGCTTCCGGACTGCAGCGGCAGATGGAGATGCCGGCATATTTTCTCGGATCTGCCCATGACTTCAATCAGATCATCGGAAAGATCCTTCGGGTGCGAAGTCATAAAACGGATGCGCTCTAACCCGTCGATCTGATCGATCTCCGAGAGCAGCTGTGCAAAGGTCATCGGCTCTTCCAGATTCTTCCCATAGGAGTTGACATTCTGGCCGAGAAGCATGACCTCGATGACGCCGTCCGCCACAAAGTTTTTGATCTCCCGGATGATCTCATCCGGTTTCCGGCTGCGCTCGCGTCCGCGCACATAGGGAACGATGCAGTAGCTGCAGAAATTGTTGCAGCCGAACATGATATTGACGCCGCTTTTGAACGGATACTTCCGGTCATTGGGCAGCTGCTCAACGATCTGCTGTGTATCCTCCCAGATATCCACGACCATCCGGCGCTCCTTAAGCGTCTGTGCGATCAATTCGGCAAGCTTGAAAACATTGTGCGTGCCGAAGATCAGATCCACAAAACGGTAGCTTTGACGGATTTTTGAGACAACCGTTTCCTCCTGCATCATGCAGCCGCAGAGGGCGATCACCATGTGAGGATTTTTTTTCTTATAGCCCTGCAGATATCCCAGCCTGCCGTAGACCTTGTTATTCGCATTCTCCCGGACCGTGCAGGTGTTGTAGAGCACAAAATCCGCCTGCTCCTCCGTGTCCTCCTCCGCGTACCCGACAGACTTTAAAATGCCGCGCAGCTTCTCAGAATCGCGGGCGTTCATCTGGCAGCCCATATTGACCACGCAGGCTTTCGGCAAGCAGCCGTTTTCCTGCTCAAACTGTTTCACCCACTTACGGCAGACGGCTATAAAATAATACTGTCGGTACGGTTCCTCCTCCGGCGGGGGAAGTATGAGGTCAATGTCATCAAAATCTATATTCTTTAAATCTGTATCTTTAAAAAAGTCGTTCCAGTAATCCTGTATCTGGTTCTGGTCCTGACAATCCATTCCGCCTGTTCCTCCGTGTCTGCTATGCCTGTTCAATCAGGCAGTTATGCTTCTTCGTGTCTTTGTCATAATTTATACCAACCATAATAAGATTGTCAAAATACTCCTTTAGTCTGCCGTCATAACGTTTCTCTTTAATTTGCCTTATTGCAGTATCAGCATCTCTGTCATACTTCAATTCTACAATCAGAGCCGGGTACTCCGTGTTTCTTCGCGGCAGGAACGCCAGATCGGCAAACCCTTTTCCTGTCGGCAGCTCATGGACGATCTCGTAGTAACGCCGCGCAGTATAATAGGCCAGAATGACAGCCGCACTCAACGATGCTTCATTGTTATACTCCAAAACAGAAGCAACACTTTCATGTGTTCTTTCCAATGCCGCTTCCACCTTTTCGGAGTCACCTTTTATCGTTGCTTCCAAAAGGTCGTCTGAGTCCTGTATGGCAATCGATACATACTCCCAGTCAGTACTGCGGACAGCGTCTCCAAAAGCGCCCGCAACTTCCAGATTAGGAATTGACAGTTTTTCTGTGGTACTGTCATATGCAAGGTATCCGAGATGAATCAACAGGGTCAGCACATCATCTTTATTATTAAACGATGTCATGTCGTTCTGAAACGTATTGATTTTTACCTTAACTTCCTCACCGCCGAGCATACTCACGATAGCCCCCTTAAGGCCGTCAAAATTCATTTCTATATACTTCTTCAGTGATTCATAAGTTTCCGAAGCCGTCCAGTAGTTACGATAGATGTCATTTTGTATCGCCAGTATAACCGAATTTGGACTGTATACATGCTGAATTTTGCTGAATGAGTATCCGTCATACCATGTCTGCATACTCTCAAAATCCATATGATATTTTGCGCAGAGAGCCTTTACCTCCTCTTCCGTAAATCCGACATAATCAGCCAGTATAGAAGGCTCCGCCATAGTATATTCGCGAAAATCGGTCAGTGCAGACTCGGTGCCATATTTTTTAATTGGCAGAATGCCCGTCATATAGGCCGCCGCGATTGTCTCATCAGTAGCTGGACCGCCTTTAAACAGACCGCGCAAAAGCTGCACATATTCTTTCTGAACAGCCACATCATCTTTTGCCTCTCGAAAAAGAGCATCCCATTCATCAATAATGATGACGAACTTATTTGTGGTTTCCTGACTGATGCCATAGAGCGCATCCGGCAAATACAGTTCATTTACATCTACATATTCCGGATATGCTTTTCGTAACTCTTCAATCGTTGCTGATTGTATATCAGCCACAACATCCGTCCCCCTGCTTTTCGAGCGTGAAATGAACCTTGTGATGTCCCAGTATATGACATCGAATTTATTCAAATACTCTTCATAAGAGTCCTTCTCAGAAATCTTCAATCCCTGAAAAAGTTCTCCCGAATCGCAGCTTTTATCATAGTACGCACATAACATTTTTGCAGCAAACGATTTTCCAAACCGTCTTGGACGACTGAAACTGGTTAATTTGGCTGGTGTTTCTATCGTACTGTTGATAAAATCAATCAGCTCGGTTTTGTCTACATAAACGCTTCTTCGAATCTGTCGAAAAGCTTCATGACCCGGATTTAAATAAAGTCCCATTCGTCCACCTCCCGATTTAAAATCTCAGTATATAAGTACGGCCGTCCCGGCCTCAATCAGATCATACAGCTGTTTTGCCGCCCACGTCGGCAGATTCAGACATCCGTGGGAACCGTTCTTCAAATAAATGGTGCCGCCGAACTCTGACCTCCAGGAAGCGTCATGGAATCCGCATCCGTCGACAAACGGCATCCAGTAGCTGACCGGAGACGAATATCCCTGGCCCTCCAGCACCTGATCTCTGGCTTTATAGGCAATGCGGTAAGCCCCCTTCGGCGTATCGTGTCCCTTCGCGACATCGCCGGAGACAAAATCGGACTCCAACACCACCACTCCGTCCACATAATACCAGAAATGCTGATCTGAAATGCTCACCTCGATATACGTCGATCCATAATCATTTTCTCCGTACTGTGCAGCCGTCTGATAATATACCACCTCGCCGGTATAGTCCTCTCCCGCTTCCAGATATCCCTGCAGTGCGCTCAATGTCTCATCCTGATTCACCCGCCAGCCGTAATTCCCGCCGGAAGGAACTGTCACGGTCGTCCCGGAATGTGAGACAAGCGTGCGGGATTTCCATTTCGTATCGTAGGTGCTCGCGAGATCAGAAATAAAAGCAGCCTCCTGCTCCTCATCCAGCGTCACATTCAGATCATCCGATATCTGTATCCACTGGCTGATGACAGAGCCGTCAATCACCTCCGTATTATCACCAAATACATAAGTAATCGTTGTATTGACATATTGGTTCGCGACAGACAGCATGGTCTGCGCAGTCTCCGAATCCGCTGTATAAACAGGCTCCACATAGCAGCCCGCTGCCTCCAGATCCAGCTCCTCTGAAAAGGAAAGAATCGCCTCATCCAGCTTTTCCATCAGTACGGACTCCTGAATCCGTGTCCCGTAAACCTCTGCGACCAGCTCATAGCCGCTGCCCGCCGTGTATTCCGAGAGACAGGTGTCCTCGGAATCATACATCTGTGTCTCGTCCATACAGTTCAGGCCGGATACGACCTGAGTCAGTGCTGCTTCGTCATAGCTTATATCCGCCGTGAGCTCGCTCTCCTCATTGTTAAAAAGTGAGAATACCCAGGCAAACCCGTTCTGCTCCTGTAAAAGATCTTCCAGACTGGTTCCGGGATCGACCTCGAGACTGATCGCGGAACCGGATATCTCCTCCTGTCCGCCATCGCGTTCATTCAGAATCAGGGTATAATCAGATGCCATCTGTTCGAACAGTTCTCTGCTCTGTCGTTTTTCCGGAACAGGATATGCCGTTTACAACCGTATGCGGCAGAAAATGACGCATGAAAAACACGGAGAACGCCAGATAGATCACAGCGATCAGAATCACAATCACAGCCGCTATAAATATCCTCTGTCGTCTTTTCTGTCGCAGATGCTGCTGTCTCCTTCGCGCTTTTAATGTACTGTTTTTTTTCGTCTGTGTCTTCGAACCCATTTTATCACCTGAATTTCAGTCCGTCTTTGTCAAGTCCGGAACCCGCTGCGGCTATTTTTTCCGACAGCTCCTAATAATAATAAACCTCTACCTTTTTGTTCATCTTCTCCAGAACACCGATCAGGCTCTGTGTCAGACTCTGCCGTGCGGAAATATCAAACGGCAGCGTCTTGTCGTCATAGTCCGCATTGACTGCCTTCCCGACAAACAGCTTTACCGTAGAGCAGTCTTCCATCAGATAACAGGCCAGACGCGTCGCTCCGTTGTCTTTGCTTAACTCCAGGAAAAAATCATCTGACACGTCATTATCCGCATAGCGTTCCAGCAAGTCGACTGTCTTGTGAATGGTCAGCACGCCCTCCGTCACCAGATCCACACCGTTGATCTTCGACATCGGCGGAACCTCCGCGTCCAGCTCCCCGTCAACGTGAATCAGTTTTTCATTCAGAACGCGCGCAACCATCTGGCTGGTGCTCCCGCCGGAAACGATCTTAATCCCTCCCGTCTCCATGAACGCTTCCACCATCCGGTAGTCGTCCGCCTTATCCGCCGGCGGACCGGTGAGAATGCTCAGGATATGCTCTTCCTGAATCCGCAGGACTGCCACGGTTGTATCATCCGTCGGTTTGTTCCCATACAGCTCTTTACAGGCGTTGTTCATATAATCCGCCATCTGCTGGGCATTCCGGGAACGGCCGGCCGCTTTTGCCGCACATCCGGAAAGAGCTTTCCAGTCCCAGGAATAGTTCATGATATCCCCCGTACCGCAGTACAGGCATCCGTCGCTCATGATCGCAAAGGAATCTCCGATCTCGGACCAGATCTCACACTCCCGGATCTCCTTTCCCTCGATATTGCGGTAGCGGAACGGCAGCTTTTCAACCTTCCCGTGCCGGATCAGAATACACTCCGGATTATCATACTCCACGACATAGACACGGCCGTTATCAAACGCCTGGATCACGCTGAAGGTGGAGTACGCCGCACCGTTGACCGAAGAAAGAGGCAGCGTCTTCGCGATCGTGGAAACCACCTCGTCTACGGACATCTTATGTCGCATCATCGTGGCGATGATCCGGGACGTCAGGGTCGCCAGAATATTGGCCCGGACGCCGCTTCCCATCCCATCCGTCAGGATCAGTATCCTGCTGTCATCATTATTTACGATCTCTACATTGTCGCCGCACAGCTCCTCGCCGACATGGTTGACACTCTTATAAGCCAGATCGATCGAAATATTCCTGTTCATATCGCGTCATCCTCCAGCATATATTCGCGCAGCTGCGTCAGGGTAGCCTTTGTCTCCGCCGTCGTCTCCCCGAGAAGACCGGCAATCTTCTGCGCCGTCAGCATCTGCTTGTCTATGACGTCCTGTGCCATCCGGATCGAATTCAGCTTGCGGAGCATCAGCTTCTCCTCCTGCTCCTCCTCCGCAGTGATATCCTCAATGATCGCGAGCAGGTGATCGGAGTCCTCCAGATAAACGATTGTCTCCAGGACTGTCATGTTATAAAAATTCCATTTCTTTTTATAATGGATCTTCGTCTCGTGCGTCCGCATCACCTCTTCAAATTCGTCGGTTTCAATATAATCGAACAGATAAGTCTTTACCGCCTCCCGTTTTGTGGCACCAAACACCTTCTCCGCCATCCGGTTATATTCCAGAATCCTGAAATCCTGATCCGTGATCAGGACAATGCTGGGCATATTGTTGATCACGACGTTCGCCATGGAGCGGGTATTCTCATAGGTGCGGATCAGGCACATGTCCGCCTCCGCTTTCCCCTGATAAATAGCGACGGCCTTCTCACGGCAGGTCGCATAGCCGCAGGCGCCGCAGTTGAACTCCGTATCGCTGTTGCTCCGGCCGATGGTCTTTAAGATCTCTTTGATCTGCTTCTCGCCGGGGAGACGGTCGATCACCTGCATCGGCGTAAATCCCCTCCGCATCCGCTCCTCCGGAAGAAGACGGGGAAGCCCCGGGTTTTGCAGACAGGCATGATTCTCGATGCTGATCGCGGACTTAAAGCGGAAGCCGCGGCTCTTGTTCACACCGGGACCGTTCACACATCCTCCCGCACAGAGACTGACCTCCGCGAACACACCGCTTAAGTATCCCTGCTTCATGATATGGAACAGCTCGCGGCAGCTCTTGATGGAGCTGACCGACATATTGATGTATTTGCTATCCGCACCGTATGTATTGACCGCACGAACGATGCCGGTCGGAACCGGATACAGCTCGTTCACCATGGGGTCTTTATTGTCAAATTCCATCTCCTCGCATGCTTCCAGATCGATTCCCTCATCCTTCAGCCACTGTTCCAGCTCATTAAACTCAAGCACGGCGTCCACCGCTCCCACCGTCGCGCGGTCGTCCTCGGCTTCCATCTTCTTCGCCACGCAGGAGCCGATGAACACAACCTTCACATGCGCGCCCATCTGCTCCTTGATCATGCGGCCATGCGCGATCATCGGAGAGACCACCGGCGCCAGATAGGGAATCAGCAGCGGATAATGCTTTTCAATCAGATAAACAATAGCCGGGCAATGCGAAATGATAATATTCTCCATCTTCCCCTCATTGATCAGCCGGACATATTCCCGTGTCACCAGGTCGGCGCCTTCCGCCGTCTCCCGTACTTCGGTAAAGCCGAGCTTCAACAGCGCGTCAATAATCTTCTTCGGCTTGTTGCTGCTGATCAGGCCGCAGTAGGACGGGTCAAGGGAGACGACCACCTTCTCCTTGCGCATCAGCATCTGTTTCACATAATCCAGATCGCTCTCAAGCGTCTTGGCCTTCTGCGGACAGATCTCCATGCAGTGTCCGCAGAAGATACACATCTCCCGGACGATCTGCGCCTGTCCGTCCTTAATCCGAATTGCCTTCACATCACAGTTTCTGAGACATTTGTAGCAGTGCGCGCAATTCGCGTCCTGAAATTTGATAACCTCCATGTAAAACCCTCCTTAAGGGGTCAGACCCCGGAAAGAAATTATAAACTTTCTAAATTTTTTCTAAAATACTTTACCGTTATTAAGTTATGCCATGCTTTTATTATAAGGAAATTATTGCCGCCTGTAAAGCTGTTTTTGCAGACGCGCAGGCTGCGTGCCCGTGGCACGCGTTTAGGACCGACCGAAGCGGAGCATGCGCAGCAAAGCTGCCACAGTCCCTTCCTTACACGTCCCTGTGCATATGACAAGAAGAAAGCCATGCCAAAAAATTTCTGACATGACTTTCATTCCATACATTAAAACCTCTTATAATTCTTTATTTATCACACGTTTTACATAGGTCGTATGAAGCAGTTCATGCGCTCTGTGGCTGCCCGGCTCTCCGAGATATGTATCGTAGAGCTCGATGATCGCCGGATTCTCGTGTGATTTCCGGATCGGGTTGTTTTGATCGATGTTGTAGAGAACCTCCGCACGCTTTGCCCGGATATCCACCGTATTGCGGATATAACCCGGCTGCTGGGGCTGTCCGCCGCCGTTGACACAGCCGCCCGGGCATCCCATGATCTCGATAAAGTGATAATCCGCCTCGCCGGACTGTACCTTCTTTAACAGGTCTCTCGCGTTTGAAAGGCCGGAAGCCACGGCAACCTTCACATCCATGCCGGCTACGTTGTATGTAGCCTCCTTGACGCCCTGTGTACCTCTGACATCCGTGAAGTCAAGGTTCGCCAGCTCCTCGCCGGTCAGCTTCTCTACTGCGGTACGAAGCGCCGCCTCCATCACGCCGCCGGTCGCACCGAAGATCACAGCCGCACCGGTGCCGAGTCCGAGCGGTTCATCAAATTTCTCATCAGGAAGAGAATCAAAGATAAGACCTGCGCGCTCGATCATGCGGGCAAGCTCTCTGGTCGTGATAGCAATATCGACATCCGGCACACCGTTCGCCGCCTGATCATCCCTGCCGATCTCGAACTTCTTCGCGGTACACGGCATCACGCTGACGACGACCATCTTCTCTTTGTCAATGCCCATCTTCTCCGCGTAGTAGGACTTTGCGATGGCGCCGAACATCTGCTGCGGGGATTTGCAGCTGGAGAGATTCTCCGTCATGTCAGGGAAATAATGCTCACAATATTTGATCCAGCCCGGTGAACAGGAGGTGATCAGCGGCAGCTTCCCGCCGTTCTGTACGCGGTCAAGGAACTCCGTGGCCTCCTCCATGATCGTCAGGTCGGCACTGAAGTTCGTATCAAATACCTTGTCAAAGCCGAGTCTGCGCAGAGCCGCCGCGAGCTTGCCCTCCGCGTCCGTCCCGATCGGATAGCCGAACGCCTCAGCCAGACCGGCACGCACCGCCGGAGCGGTCTGCACAATCACGTATTTGTCCGGATCCGCAAGTACTTCAAATACATCCGCCGTATTATCCTTCTCATAGATCGCGCCGACCGGACATGCGGCAATACACTGTCCGCAGGAGACACAGCTCGTCTCGGCCAGATCCATATTGAAAGCAGAACCGATAAAGGTCTTAAATCCTCGCTCATTTGCGCCGATCACGCCGATGCCCTGCGTCTTCGCGCAGACAGCGGTACAGCGGCGGCAGAGGATGCATTTGTTATTGTCGCGCACCATATGGGCTGCAGATGTATCCAGTTCGAAATGATTTCTCTCACCGTCATACAGTCCCTCATCATCCACGTTATAGTCATGGCAGAGCTTCTGCAGCTCACAGCGGCCGCTCCGGACGCAGGAAAGACATTTTCTGTCATGATCTGAGAGAAGAAGCTGCAGTGTCTTTCTCCGGGAAGAAATGATTTTCGGAGTGTTGGTCCACACCTCCATACCTTCATTAACAGGGTATACACAGGCAGTCACAAGGCTTCGCGCACCCTTTACCTCTACAACGCACATCCTGCAGGCGCCGATCTCATTGATTTCCTTTAAATAGCATAAGGTCGGTATCTCAATGTTCGCAAGGCGCGCTGCCTCTAAAATGGTAGAGCCTGCCGGAGCAGAGATCTCTACACCATTAATCTTGATATTCACATATTCCATTACTGATACCTCCATCACTCTTTGTAAATCGCGCCGAAACGACATTTGTCAATACAGGTTCCGCACTTGATGCACTTGCTCGTGTCAATGCTGTGGGCGGTCTTTACCGAACCCTCGATCGCGTCAACCGGGCAGTTGCGCGCGCAGAGCGTACATCCCTTACACTTGATCGGGTCGATCTTGTAGGTAATCAGTTTCTTGCATACGCCGGCCGGGCAATGCCTGTTCACGACATGCTCCATATACTCGTCGCGGAAATAGCGCAGGGTAGAAAGCACCGGGTTGGGCGCCGTCTGTCCCAGGCCGCACTGTGCGTTCTCTTTGATATAATAGCAGAGCTCCTCCATCTTATCAATGTCCTCGACGGTACCCCTGCCGCTCGTGATCTTCTCGAGGATCTCCAGCAGGCGCTTCGTCCCCACACGGCAGGGCGTGCACTTTCCGCAGGACTCGTCTACCGTAAACTGCAGGAAAAATTTCGCGATATCCACCATACAGGTATCTTCATCCATAACGATCAGTCCGCCGGACCCCATCATGGAGCCGATGCTGATCAGGTTATCGTAATCAATCGGAATATCAAAATGCTCCGCCGGGATGCATCCGCCGGACGGGCCGCCGGTCTGGGCCGCCTTGAACTTCTTGCCGTTCGGGATGCCGCCGCCAATCTCCTCGATGACGGTGCGAAGCGTCGTACCCATCGGGATCTCCACCAGGCCGGTATTGTTGATCTTGCCGCCGAGAGCGAACACCTTCGTTCCCTTGGACTTCTCCGTACCCATGGAGGAAAACCATTCCGGCCCGTTGATAATGATCTGCGGAATGTTCGCCCAGGTTTCAACGTTATTCAGGATCGTAGGGCTCTCAAACAGACCCTTCACCGCCGGGAACGGGGGTCTCGGGCGCGGCTCGCCGCGGTTGCCCTCGATGGAAGTCATCAGAGCTGTCTCCTCACCGCAGACGAAAGCGCCGGCGCCGAGACGGAGTTCGATATCAAAATCAAATCCGGTATCAAAAATATTCTTGCCGATCAGGCCGTATTCTTTCGCCTGACCGATCGCGATATTCAGACGCTCGACCGCAATGGGGTATTCCGCGCGGACATAGATATAGCCCTGGCTGGCGCCGATCGCGTAGCCCGCAATGGCCATGGCCTCCAAAACCACATGGGGATCGCCCTCGAGTACGGAACGGTCCATAAATGCTCCCGGATCACCCTCATCCGCGTTGCAGCAGACATACTTCTGAACATTGCCGCGGTTTCCGGAAGCAAACTTCCATTTCAAACCGGTCGGGAAACCAGCGCCGCCGCGCCCGCGAAGCCCGCTGTCCAGAATCGTCTGAATCACCTCGTCCGGCGTCATCTCCGTCAGAACCCTGCCGAGCGCCTCATAGCCGCCGGTACCGATATACTCGTCAATGCTCTCCGGATTGATCACACCGCAGTTCCGGAGTGCGATTCTATGCTGTTTCTTATAAAATACAGTCTCATTCAGAGACGCGAATCCGTCATACTTCTTCGCGTCATGATAGACAAGACGATCTACCACTCTGCCTTTCAGCAGATGCTCCGCAACGATTTCCTCCACGTCGTCCGCCTGAACTCTGGCATAAAAGATGCCCTCCGGCTGAATAATCACGACCGGTCCTTCGGCGCAAAGTCCGTGACAGCCTGTCTGAACGACGGAAATCTCCTCCTCAAGGCCGTTATTTTTGATTTCCTGTTTAAATATCTCGATGATCTGTGCGCTTCCGGAGGAAGTGCAGCCGGTACCACCGCAAACCAATACATGTGCTCGATACATATCAGTCTCTCCCTCCTTTATTTTTTCTCATCCATACGGAGCAGGTATTTCTCGACAACCTTGCCGCCGATCAGATGCTCTTCGAGAATATCTTTTGCTTTTTCTTCGTTTACTTTTACATATGTAATTTTTTCTTTGCCGGGTTCAAATACCTCTACGATCGGCTCATACTGGCAAAGGCCGATGCATCCGGTCTGTGTGACTACAATGCCTTCCAGCTGTCTGGACTGCACTTCATTCGAAAGCAGATTTAACACAGGGCGGGCGCCGCTCGCGATCCCGCAGGTAGCCATACCGACCACCACGCGGGTACTGTCGGCATCGCTGGAGCGAAGGCCGACCTGCCCCTGCATCCTCTCGCGGATTGCTTTTAATTCTTCCAGTGATTTCATCGTTATCCTCCAAAAAATCAGTAAATCCTCATATGTGAAAGTCGGATATCCTGCCTCTGAGTCATGCAGGCATAACACGGGTCAGTCTGTTGACGACACTTTCACATCAGCTTCGTTTTCTTCCAGATATTCTCTCAGAAACAGACCGACATCCGGCTGATCGAACGGTATGTCCCCCAGAATCTCCCTCATCTCGCGCGTATCAAGCGTAAATGACCGGCCGTCCACCATCCTTGTATACAAAAAATCCGGCTGCATATGCATCGTCACAAGAGACAGAATCGTAGCGTTCACATCCCCCAGAGGCATGCAGTCAATGTGATCCGTGCAGAATACGGCTGTCACCGTCGTCCCTCTGCCCGGCTCTGAACAAATAGAAAATGATCCGCCCGTGCACTCGGCCTCCTGCTTTAAAAAAGGAATACCGAGACCGACACTGCGCGTCGTCCTCGTCGTATAAAAAGGATCTGTCACTGCTGCAACGGCTTCTTCTGACATACCTTTCCCATCGTCCTCAATGATCACGCGGAGCCGATGACCGACGGTATCGGTATCCACCATAATCTGAACCAGGGAAGCCTCAGCAGAGATGGAATTCTGAGCAATATCCAGAATGTTAAGTGAGATCTCGGGCAGCATCAGTTATACTTCGCCAGGATACCGTCGATCTCGTCCGGCGTCAGACGGCCATAGACGTCATCATTGATCATCATGACCGGAGCCAGACCGCAGGCGCCGATACATCGACAGGCATCCAGCGAAAACCGGCCGTCCGCCGTACACTGTCCGCCCTCGATCCCGAGCTTCTCCATGAGCTCGCTGTAGATACCGCCGGAACCCTTGACATAGCACGCTGTCCCAAGGCAGACGGATATCTTGTACTGACCTTTCGGATAAAGATTGAACATGGAGTAGAATGTCGCAACTCCGTAGATTTTCTCCAACGGAACTTCCATCTCGTCGGAGATCAGTTTCTGGACCTCATATGGCAGATAGCCATAAATGTCCTGCGCCTTCTGCATGATCGGCATCAGACACCCCTTCGTGCCACGCAATTCCGCGATCACGTCAAGAAGCTGCGCTTCCTGTTCTTTGGTTCCTCGAAAGGGAACACGATTTGCGTTTTCCAAAATTGTACCTCCTATATACGTGTGTATTGCCTATACAATAGTTATAATATCATTAAAACATATACATTTCAACACAACAAAAACGTTATAAATTTATCGTTATTTTTTTATCAAATTTTCCAAATTCTTGCAGTTAGTTTTGTTTAATTTCACGAACAGGCTTATGTTTGCTCCGGGAAAAGCTGACACTTATTGTTGAATATATCTAAACGATATGATATGATGATGGCATCAGGATCAACAGGTCGTAAACAGAGCGCACACGGTGTGATTTTTGACTTCCGGATCCGTGACTATCATACCCCATAAGGAGATTCAGCCGCCGGTTTCCGGCGGCCTGCACTATACATACATTATTTTCAGGAGGCCATGCTGCTATGACAATCGGAAAAGTTGCTGAGTTATTAGACGCCGACGTATTGACCGAATCCGCGGATCTGGGCAGGGAGATTGAGACCATCTGCGGTTCGGATATGATGAGTGATGTGCTCGCTTTTATCAAGAGGAACGCCCTGCTTCTGACCGGGCTGACCAATCCGCAGGTGATCCGCACCGCCGAGATGCTGGACATCATCTGTATAGCATTTATCCGCGGCAAAAAGCCGACGGCGGAGATGATCGAGATGGCGCAGGACTGCGGCATCGTGATCCTTCAGTCGACATCGCCCATGTATGAGGCCTGCGGAAAGCTCTATCACGAAAGGGGATATTAGATATGAACAGCATCCATTATCAGTATCAGGTGGACGGTACTGATTTCACACGCGCCGGGGAGGCGAGCAGCCAGTTAAAGCAGAATCTGAAACGCATGAATTTTCCCCCGGATGTCATCCGGCGCTGCTCCATCGCCATCTATGAAGGTGAGATCAACATGGTCATTCACGCGAACGGAGGCGTCATCGACGTGGATATTTTCCCCGATCGGATCATCATGGTACTGAAGGATGTCGGACCGGGCATCCCGGATATCGAACAGGCCATGCAGGAGGGATTCTCCACCGCGAACGACGAGATCAATTCTCTCGGCTTCGGCGCGGGGATGGGACTTCCGAACATGAAACGTTCCTCCGATGACATGCAGATTGATACAGAGATCGGTGTCGGCACCACCGTCACCATGACGATCAACATCACCTGACGGACTTTTACAGGTAATGATGACTGCGCAGCATTCATTTCCGTTTACTAAAACAGTGACCGTATTTACCGGCCAAAGGGGATTTTTACATGAACAAATTTTATCATTCCGTTTATCTGAATGAAGAAAAATGTGTCGGTTGTTTTTCCTGTCTCAAGCGCTGTCCGACGCAGGCCATCCGTATCCGGGACAGAAAAGCATTTATCATTCCTGAGTTCTGCATCGACTGCGGCGAATGCTGCCGTCACTGTCCGCACCATGCGAAACAGTGCAGACGCGACACCTTCGAGGCCGCACGGGAGGATTTCCCGTATCTGGTCGCGCTGCCGGCGCCGGCACTGTACAGCCAGTTCAATCACATGGATGATGTCAACATCATTCTGTCCGCGATCCTGCTCACCGGGTTTGACGACGTGTTTGAGGTCAGCGCGGGAGCAGAGATCGTCTCCGAGGCATCCCACAAATACATACAGAGCCATCCCGGACAGTGGCCGCTGATCAGCACGGCATGCCCGACGATCGAGCGCCTGATCCGTGTGCGGTTTCCGAATCTGATCTCTCATCTGCTCCCGATTCTTCCGCCCATGGAGGTCGCGGCGCGGATTGCCAGAGACCGGGCGATGAAAAAGACCGGGCTTTTGTCCGGACAGATCGGCATCGTTTTTATTTCCCCCTGTCCGTCAAAGGTCGCATTTACCTCCGCGCCGATGGGGCTTGCCGAAAGCAATGTCGACCGGGTTATCGCCATCAAGGACTATTACCCTCTTCTGCTCTCCCGGATGAAGGACGCTGAAAAGGATACCAGACCTCTCTCCGCTTCCGGCAGTCTGGGCAAGGGATGGGCTGTCAGCGGAGGTGAGGCCGCCGGGATTCATTCCACCGAATATCTGGCGGCGGACGGCATTGAGAATGTCATCCGTGTTCTGGAAGATATTGAGGACGAGAAGTTTGAACCAGGTCTTCAGTTTGTCGAGCTGAATTCCTGCAGCGCCGGCTGCGTCGGAGGCGTACTCACAGTCGAGAATGCCTACCTGTCCAAAACAAAGATGCTGCGCATCAACCGGAACGAACCGTTCCTGAGAACAGACAGCTCTCATCTGAAGCATCACACACTGGATGATTTTACCTGGTCGGAACAGCTGAACTATGAGCCGGTGTACAGTCTCGGTGAGACCATCTTCGAGAGCATGGAAAACATGGAAAGGGTCGGGAAGATCACCGACGCTCTGCCCGGTCTCGACTGCGGCTGCTGCGGCGCTCCGACCTGCAAGGCTCTGGCAAACGATATCGTCATGGCCAACCGGAAGGCAAGTATCGAGGACTGTATCTTCCTCGAAAAACAGTAAAAATGAACGGAGGCTTTTATGATTGTAAAAGAACTGATCGAAACATGTAACCTGGAAGTCATCCACCCCGGCGACACGAGCGCCGTCATCACAGAGCCCTACTGCTGCGATCTCCTGAGCGTCGCGATGGGGAACGCGCCCGCGGGCTGCGCCTGGTGTACTGTGATGTCCAACATGAACACGCTCGCCGTGGCATCCCTGGCGGACTGCGCCTGCATCATCCTCTGCTGCAGCTCGTCCGTGGATGACAATATGAAATTAAAGGCTGTCTCCCAGGACATCTGCCTGCTGCGCACAGACCGCGCGATCTTTGACATGGCACTGGATGTCTATCACCGGATCCATGCGTAGACTCGCTTACGACCTGCACATTCATTCCTGTCTGTCCCCCTGCGGGGACGACGATATGACGCCGGCGAATATCGTCGGCATGGCGAAGATCATCGGTCTGGATCTGATCGCCCTGACCGACCACAGCACCTGTAAAAACTGCCCCGCGTTTGCAGCCGCGGCGCAGGAATACGGAATGAGTGTGCTCTTCGGCATGGAGCTGACCACTGCGGAGGAGGTTCATGTGCTCTGCTACTTCTCTTCGCTGGAGGATGCCATATCCTTTGATGCCTATGTCTATGAACAGCTCCCAGATATTCCGAATACGCCCGCCTTCTTCGGAAACCAGATCCTGTATGACGAGAATGACCGGGTCTGCGGGACAGAGGAAAAGCTTTTGATTTCCGCCACTTCCATACCCTTTTCTGCCGTTTACGACCTGACACGGCGCTATCACGGCGTCATGGTTCCGGCTCATATCAACAAATCCACGACAAGCCTGCTGGGGAATCTCGGATTCATCCCTCCGGACAGCCGTTTCACCTGCGCGGAGGTCAGAAATCCGGCGGACTGGCCGGCTCTGCAGGAACAGTATCCCTATCTGAAGCAATGCCGGATGCTCTCCAGCTCCGACGCGCACGACCTGAACGCCCTGCAGGAGCCGGTGCGCTTTCTTGAGGTGGAGGAAGCATCTGCGGCATGTATCCTGCAATACATACAGGAAACGACTTAAGTCAACTCCTGTTGCGACGATTACAGGCTGTGTAAGCAGCCATTCTGTCTGATACCGATTTTCTCTTTCTTGTTTAGTTTTGTCTAACTTCGCAGTTACTTGTTGGTTTTGTACAAATTTTTTCGTTAAATATTTAATTAACATTACATTGTTTCTGATTTTGTACAATCAGCTGAAAAAAGTAACTATATTTCGCACAAATTTCAGTGAATCTGTTTGTTAATTTTCACCAAAAATCCATTGACATTTACAAAATTAACTCCTATACTTATAACTGTTCTTTCGAAATGTTGTATTGCCTGATTTTGAAAGAACACCGTAGCGTTTCTGTGTCTGCAGAAACAGGTTTTCTACTCAAAACTGTACGCTCGGAATCTTCCGTACCTCCTATATGCGAGATTCCGGGCGCACACACAAAAAGAAAGGAGAAACAATGGGAACAGAAAATTATGTGTTGAAAACACCCACATCCAAACTGGTTCAGGTTGCCGCTATTGCTGCGGAATACCGGGATCAGCCTGAGATGCTGATGGATGTTCTGCTCCGGGTTCAGAAGGTCACATCAGTGATTTCCCGTGAGGTGACGGGGGTGATTTCCCGCGAGATGAACATTCCTCTGCCGAAAGTGTACAGCTTTGTCACATTCTACGCGATGCTGTCCGTGAAACCGCAGGGAAAATACATCATCCGCATGTGCAAGAGCGCACCCTGTCATGTCCGCGGCGCACAGGAAATCGTAGATGCGATCGAGAATTTCCTTGGAATCAAGATGGGCGAGACGACAGAGGACGGCCGTTTTACACTGGAGTACTGCTCCTGCCTGGGGCAATGTGACCTCTCCCCCGCGATCATGATCAACGAAACTGTATACGGAAATCTCACACCGGATTCCGTAAAGGACATCATCAAACAATATATCAGAGAGGATGTGAACTAAGTGCAGGAATTACATATTCTTTTAAGAAATAAGGATAAGATCGATCCGAAAAGCGCGAAGGACTATGCAGATAACGGCGGATTCTCCGCTCTTAAAAAGGCACTGTCCATGACCTCAGAGGAGATCATCCGCGAAGTAAAGGAAGCGGGGCTGCGGGGCCGCGGCGGCGCGGGCTTCCCCACCTACCGCAAGATGGAATTCACCGCCGGCGCTCCGGGCGATGTCCGCTACATTGTCTGTAACGCGGACGAAGGAGAGCCCGGCACCAACAAAGACAGAACTCTGCTCTCCTCTGATCCCTGCTCTATCTTTGAAGGCATGGCCATCGCCGGAAAGGCGGTCGGCGCACATATCGGATATATATATATGAGGGCGGAGTACACCTATCTCTTCTCCATCATGAAAGCAGCTCTGGCCGACGCGGAGGCGCTCGGTTATCTCGGCAAGAACATCATGGACAGCGGCTATGATTTTGAGATCCGCTTCCGCTCCGGCGCGGGCGCGTATGTCTGCGGCGAGGAGACAGCCCTCTTCGAGTCCATCGAAGGAAAACGCGGCGAACCGAGATTCCGCCCGCCCTTCCCCAGCATTGCCGGACTTTTCGGAAAACCGACCATGCTGAACAATGTCGAGACGCTCGCGAATCTCGTTCCGATCATTGAAAATGGTGCGGAATGGTACCGCAGCATCGGCACACCGGGCAGCCCGGGAACAAAGCTCTTCTGTGTCTGCGGCAATGTCGAGCGCAGGGGCGTATTCGAGTTCCCCATGGGCATCAACTTAAAAGAACTGATCTATGATGTGTGCGGCGGCGTCTCCGAGGGACATCAGCTTCTGGCGGTTCAGACCGGCGGCACCTCCGGCGCCATCATCAATCCGGATCAGATCGACATGAATCTGGACATTGATACGGTATCTTCCTCCGGCGGACGGCTCGGCTGCGGCACGATCCTCGTCATCGACGACCGCAACTGTATCGTCGACATCGTCCTGAACAACCTCGATTTCTTCCGCCACGAATCCTGCGGAAAGTGCACGCCCTGCCGGGAAGGCGGCCAGCAGCTGTACAATCTGGTCAAACGGATTGCGGACAACAAGGGATCCGTACTGGATCTGAAGAGCATCGAAGAGCTGACGGATACCATGCGGCTCACCGCCCTCTGCGGACTGGGCGCTTCCACCACTGCTCCGGTGACGACCAGCATTCAGAATTTCCGCGGCGAATATCTGAAACACATTGATAAGGATTTCTGCCCTGTATGCGCGAAAGGAGGAGAATAATCATGATCCATTTGATAATTGACGGTCAGAATGTAGAAGTGCCGGAAGGCACCACGATCCTGGAAGCGGCAAAGCAGGCGGACATCCATATCCCGACGCTGTGCTACCACGAGGATCAGAATGTAAAGGCAGTCTGTCGTATCTGCGTGGTTGAGGTCGAAGGAATGAAGAACCTCACCGCCTCCTGCAGCACTCCTGTATCCGAGGGAATGGTCGTGCAGACCGCTTCCCCGAAAGTATTAAATGCGCGGAAGCATCTTCTGGAGCTGATCTTCGCGAGACATCCGCAGAACTGTCTGGTCTGCGCGAAAAGCGGCAAATGCGAACTGCAGAAGGTCGCTCAGGATCTGAACATGCATGAGGAGATCCGCTACGACACCACGCTGCGTAGCCAGAAAAAAGACGACTCCTCTCCTTCCATCATACGCGACCCACAGAAATGTATCGTCTGCTGCCGCTGTCTGGAGACCTGCAATGAGATCCAGGCCATCAACACCTTATCGAAGGAGAACCGCGGCTTCCACACGCTGGTTGCCCCGGCCTACGGCCAGAAGCTGGCAGACACCTGCTGCGTGAACTGCGGCCAGTGCTACCAGGTATGTCCAACGGGCGCGATTACCATTCACGACGACACCGATAAGGTGCGCGAGCAGAAAATAAAAGGCAAGATCCTGGCCATTCAGGTTGCGCCTTCCGTACGTATCAACCTGGCGGAAGCCATCGGCGAAGAACCGGGTACCGTCAGCACGGGACGGCTTGTAACCGCCTTAAAGCGGCTCGGCTTTGACTGGGTCTTCGACTCTGACTTCTCCGCGGATCTGACGATCATGGAGGAGGGAACCGAACTGCTGCACCGGATTCAGAACGGCGGCACGCTCCCGATGTTTACCTCCTGCTGCCCGGCCTGGGTAAAATACTGTGAGACCTGTCTTCCGGATTACACTGATCATCTGTCCACGGCAAAATCTCCGCAGCAGATGTTCGGGCCGGTCATCAAGACCTATTTCGCGAAAAAGCAGGGAATCGATCCCGCCGATATCTGCAGTATGTCCGTGATGCCGTGTACCGCGAAGAAATTCGAATGCCAGAGGCCGGAGTTCAACTCCAGCGGATATCAGGATGTCGATATATCCATCACCGTTCAGGAGCTGGCGAATATGATCCGCGCGGGCGGCATTGATTTCTCAAAGCTTCCGGAGACTCCGTTTGACCAGCCGTTCGGCCTCGGCAGCGGCGCAGGTCTGATCTTCGGCGCAACCGGCGGCGTGATGGAGGCAGCTCTGCGTACCGTCTATGCGGTCGTCATGGGCAAGGAGATGGACGACATCGAGTACACACCGGTCCGCGGTTTTGAGGCGATCAAAGAAGCTGAGGTCGACTTAAACGGCCTCAAGGTAAAGATCGCTGTCGCACACGGCATCAAGAACGCCAGAAAGCTGATCGATGAGATCCGCGCGGGCGAGAGGGATTACCACTTCGTGGAAATCATGGCCTGCCCGGGCGGCTGTATCGGCGGCGGCGGAAGTGCTCTGCGCACCTGGAACAAGATGGAGAAGAGAAAAGCTGCGGTTTACGAAGAAGAGCGAAAGCTCCCGATCCGGCTCTCTCACAAAAACCCGGCGATCACTCAGATCTACGAGGAGTTCCTCGGGGAGCCCTGCGGCGAGATGTCGCATAAGCTTCTCCATACCAGATATTTCAACAGGGAAGATCTGCTGAAATAAAGCCATTTACGCTCCCTCACGTTATACTATAACTATAAAAGCAGAAACAGGTTCTCCGGAATGGAGAACCTGTTTCTGCTTTTTACTGATTCATTTCAGATTTCATCTTCTCGTGCTTCTCGCCCAGATTTTCAATCGTCCCGTCCGGGTTCTGCACATCAATGTTGTCCAGCTGGGTCCGCAGATTTTTTTTGAAAGAGGCGATAAACTCCGCACGAAGCACAGACTGCTCCTGCCGCTCCTCGAAAGTCAGCCCTTCCGTCTTCGCCTTGTGATATAACTCGTTGATTCTCGCAATCTTTTCGTCTGTCATAAACCTTCTCCTCAGTGTTCCTCCAGAAACTTCTGGATATCAAACGCCGCATTTTTCTGCGCCCGGAACAAGGTTCCCCGAAACTCCCCATCCATAATCTCATGGAGGATCCCGACATCGCTGCCGTTCGCAATGATCATATCCGCGCCGGATGCCGTCGCGATCCGCGCGGCCGTCAGCTTCGTCGCCATACCGCCGGTTCCGACGTCGCTGCCGGTGGTATCCTTCGCCATCCGGTCAAAATGCTCATCCAGCTTCTCCACGACCTCCACCAGCTTCGCATCCGGGTTCTCGCGCGGATTGTCAGTATAGAGCCCGTCAATGTCCGAGAGCATGATCAACAGATCGGCCTGAAAAAGCGAGGCCACCAGAGCGGACAGCGTATCATTATCACCAAACTGCATCTCGTAGATAGATACGGTATCATTCTCATTGACGACCGGAATCGTGCCCAGGCGAAACAGTTGGTCGAACGTATTGTGCGCATTCTGCCGGGAAATCGGGTTGAACATAGTGTTCTTAGTCATCAGCACCTGTGCGGCCGTCTGGTTATACTCCGCGAACAGCTTCTGGTAAGTCATCATCAGCCGTGCCTGTCCCACGGCCGCGCAGGCCTGCTTCACAGCGGGATCTGTCGGGCGCTCCATCAGACCCAGAGCTTTCCGCCCCACCGCAATGGCTCCCGAACTGACCAGGCACACGTCGACGCCGCGGTTATGTATGTCACACAGCTCCCGCACGAGCTTCTCGATCTTGAAATAATTCGTATTGCCCGTCTGCGGATGCTGTAAAGAGGAGGAGCCGATCTTTACAACAATCCTTTTCTTATATTTAAAGTAATCATTCATCTGCATAGTTGTATAATCCCTGTCCTGTTAATCTACACTGAAGCGTTGCGAAAATAACTCTTTCACAAGATATATGCCCCGTATTCTAAAAGCAAGAACATCAAAACATCTTCAGAGCGAATTTATTATAAAACTCAAGTCGATATTTGTAAAGAATTTTCTGTCATATAAATATCGGCACACACCCCGGCAATTTTTCCTGGAAAAATTCACCGCATGGAAAGCATGACATAAATTCTCCCGCTAACTCTCCCGGTAAATACAATGATGCCTGCTTTTTCAAATTCAAAATTCCTGCTTTTACCAATAATTCTGCCACAAACTGGGAACAAAAATAACGATTATGAAATTTATGAGGAATATGCAGAATACATAAAATAACACCGGCAAAAGAATATTTATAATATTTTTGCATGCCCGTAAAAACCATAAGTTCCTTATACAAATTTCTGTACATTTCTTCTGTCACCTGCACCCGAATATACAGCCTGCGAGACCAATGTTTACGGGATTCAATAATCCCTGATTTTTCTATCGCGAGACCTTTAAAATTAAAACTGAAAAATGTTTCCGGATTATTACCAAGTGATATTGAAATGTGCGAATACTCCGATCTGCTAATCATTGAAACCAGACCTGATAATAAATCCGGATACCTCGTCAACAATATAGTTATGGTTTTCATATAACAATTTACTCCATTCATGTGATTTTGCTCTGCAGAAGCTGTTTTCTTCTTATCACATTTTCATGAATTTGTCACTGGAGCAATGGTCGAATACATAATCAATGTAAATAAC